>JACRMT010000022.1 GCA_016214855.1 Nitrospirota bacterium
CCGAGCATTGAAGGGTTATGGGTTATTGCAGAATGTTTACGAAGAAAAACAGTTTGTCGACGGGATTATGAAATGCGAATCGAAGGTGCTTGAAAGGATGGCCGCCTGATGGCTTTTTACACACCTATTGACAAGACCTCATCTGTGTTTTAATCCTGTATATTTATAATAATCATAACTGTCATGCCAAGCCACCGTTTTCCCCTTCTGTTATACATCTTTTATGGAAATATAGGACACATCCCATTTTCTTAACCTTCAGAGTTCCTTATTTGGTCTACCTATGGGCAATTCGGAAAGACTTCGAAATAAAATGGGATGTGTCCCCTCAGGCTATGAAAATAGGGACTTACGTTTGACTTTGATGTGGGTGAGCATGATCATGCCTGATTGCTTTTCAATGCTGGAATAAACCGCAATCTGCATGCTAAAATAGCGCACCTTATTCCCACGGAGAGAATTAATGGCTGAAGTGGTCCCTTTCAAGGGGGTTTTGTTCAATGTTCCCAAGGTGTCAAAAAGCTCAGGTGAAGAGCTTCTTGCGCCGCCCTATGATATCATTACTCCTGAAGACAGGCAGGCCTTATACGACAAGAGCCCTTATAACATTGTCAGAATAGACTTTGGCATCAAGAATCCGGAAGACAACGAGCAGGAGAACAGGTACTCAAGGGCAAAGGCATATCTTGAAAGCTGGCTGAAGGATGAAACGCTTGTTTCGAGCAGCAGGCCCGGGTTCTACTCTTATGAGGTGGCCTATACCATTCAGGGGGAAAAACTGACCTTGAGGGGATTTCTTGGGCTTGTAAAGCTTGAGGCCCTGGGGAAGGGCAATATCCATCCCCATGAATATACGCATTCAAAGCCCAAAAAAGACCGCCTGGACCTTATGCGGTATTGCGAGGCGAACATCAGCCCCATCTTTTCAATATATAACAGCCCCGAAAAAATAGCATCCGGAATACTTCAGGAGAAGGGCAGAGAGAAGCCCTATATAGAGGCAACGGATGCCAGCGGCTCTATTCATCGCCTCTGGCAGATCGATGACGTTAAGGCTGCTGCTGCAATCACTGCTGAATTGGCTGACAAGGCGGTCTTTATCGCTGACGGCCACCACCGGTACGAAACAGCCCTCGAATACCAGAAGGAGATGCAGAAAAAAGAAGGACCTTCTGACTCGCCGAGACCTTATGACTATGTGCTTATGTTCCTTGCGAACATGGCCGACGAGGGTCTCACGATCCTGCCGACGCACAGGCTGGTGAAAGACCTTCCTGCTGATGCGCTTGAACAGCTCTCAAATGACTTCGATATACAGGAGATGAAGATCAGTGATGATATCCTGGCTGCAATTGCCGGCAAGCGGGATGTTTATGGATTTTATACCGGAGGAGATACCTGGTACAGACTGAGCTATAAGGGCGAGGGCATTCATGGGGTGCCGCCGGCGCTCAAGGACCTTGATGTGACGATCCTCCATGATCTGATCTTCAAGCAGCTCCTGGATATTGAAAATGTTTCCTATGAAATGGATCTGCAGAAGTGCCTTCAGGCCGTTCAATCAGGTGATTTCAGCGCCGCCTTTTTTCTGAATCCTACGGGCGTTTATGACGTGGAGAGGGTTGCCCTTGCATCTCTCAGAATGCCGCCTAAGTCAACCTATTTTTATCCCAAGCTTATGACCGGTATGGTTTTGAATATCTTTAAAAATTCTTTATAACGGAGGTTCTCATGGCTTTACGCGTAGCAATTAACGGGTTTGGCAGGATTGGACGGAATTTTTTCAGGACAAGCAAAGGAGTTGCCGACTTTGAGATCGTCGCTATCAATGATCTTACTGATGCCCCGACCCTTGCACATCTTCTCAAATACGACTCAGTGCATGGCATATTCAATGCGGATGTGAAGGCAAAGGACAGCAGTCTCGTTGTGGACGGCAAGGAGATCAAAATAACGGCAGAGCGCTCACCCGAGAACCTGCCCTGGAAGGAACTCGGGATCGATATTGTGATCGAGTCCACAGGTCTCTTCACCGACAGGGAAAAGGCAGCAAAGCATATCGATGCGGGCGCGAAGTATGTTCTGATCTCTGCGCCTGCCAAGGAGCCTGACATCACGGTCTGCCTGGGCATCAACGAAGAGGACCTGGACCCGGCAAAGCACAAGATCATCTCAAACGCCTCCTGCACCACCAACTGCCTTGCCCCGATCGCCAAGGTCCTGCATAAGGAGTTCGGGATTGTCCGGGGCCTGATGACGACAATCCATTCCTATACCAATGACCAGCGGATCCTTGATCTGCCGCATAAGGACCTGAGAAGGGCCCGTGCAGCCGCGATCTCAATGATCCCCTCGACAACCGGCGCTGCCAAGGCAATCGGTCTGGTGCTGCCTGAGCTCAAGGGCAAGCTTGACGGTTTTTCGATGAGGGTCACGACCCCGAACGTCTCGGTAGTTGACCTCGTGGCAGAGATGCAGAAGGATGTTACTGCCGAGGAGATAAACGCTGCCATGAAGAAGTGGGCAGAGGGGCCGATGAAGGGTGTCCTGCAGTATGTCGATATCCCGCTCGTCTCGGTCGATTTCAACGGGAACCCGCATTCCTCGATATTCGATGCGACCCTCACCCGGGTCATGGAGGGCCGCATGGTCAAGGTCATATCCTGGTATGACAATGAATGGGGCTACAGCACGCGGCTTCGGGACCTGATCCTATACATCATCAAAAAAAGAGGGTAGCCGATGGCCGCGAAGAATGGCAATCCGATGCCGATCAAGGATGTTCTCGGGAAACTCGCTATTGATGATCTGAGGTTGAAAGGCAAACGGGTCTTTATCCGGGCAGATTTCAATGTGCCTCTTGATGATAACCTCAGGATAACGGATGACAGCAGGATTCGTTCGACCCTGGCCACGATCAACTATGCGATAGACGAAGGGGCGAGGGTCATCCTTGCGTCTCATCTTGGAAGGCCCAAGGGAAAGCCGGACCCCCGGTACAGCCTTGCCCCTGTTGCTAAGAGGCTTCAGCGACTGCTTGACAAGGACGTGGTATTTGCTTCCGACTGTATCGGTTCCCAGGTCGACAATATCGTTTCGAAGATGAAGGACGGTGATGTTGTCCTCCTCGAAAATCTGAGATATCATGCGGAAGAGGAGAAGAACGACGAGGATTTTTCGAAGAAGCTGGCAAGCCTCGCAGATTTTTTCATCAATGATGCCTTTGGCGCAGCTCATCGGGCCCATGCGTCTACGGTAGGAATTACGAAGTTCCTTACCTCAGCTGCCGGTTTTCTGATGAAGAAGGAGATAGAGTACCTTAAGGGAGTAGTGGACAATCCGATCAGGCCATTTGTTGCGATACTCGGAGGCGCAAAGGTCTCGGGAAAGATAGGCGTGCTTGAGCATCTCGAAAACAAGGTCGATAAGGTCATCGTGGGCGGAGGCATGGCCTTTACCTTCATCAAGGCAATGGGCGATGAGGTCGGCGACTCGCTGGTTGAGACAGAGATGATCGAGACAGCCCAGAGGATCAGGAAACAGCTCAAGTCAGCAGGCATCAAGTTTTATCTGCCGGTTGACTGTGTTATTGCACAGAGCCTTGAGCCGGGAGCAGAGACAAAGATCGTGCCTACGCTCGAGATCCCGAAGGGATGGAGGGCGCTCGATATTGGGCCGGCTACCGTAAAGCTCTTCTCAGAGGCCCTGGAGAACGCAAAGACGATCCTCTGGAACGGTCCGATGGGCGTCTTTGAAGTGGATGCTTTTTCGCGCGGGACCTATTCCATCGCGAATGCTGTGGCCGATGCCTATGCCCTGACGATTGTGGGCGGCGGAGATACTGACCTTGCCGTGCACAGGGCAGGTGTGACCAATGCGCTTTCTTTTATCTCAACGGGTGGCGGTGCATCTCTGCAGCTTCTTGAGGGCAAGGAGCTTCCTGGTATAGCGGCGCTTACCGACAGAAAAATGGAATAGCAGCAAAGGATTAAAAGAAAATCATAACCCCTCCTCACCTCCCCTTATCTTAAGGGGAGGAATAAACCCCCTCTTTTCTCCTCGGTGAATCCGCCTGAGTGCGGAGAGGTAAGAGCCAACAGTAGGTGCCTTAAGCAGGGGAAGGGGGCGTTATGAAGCACCTGTAATTGAATGCTTAACAGCAGAAACTACGGTATTACCTTGTTCAATTGATATTCTACTATGCCTGATGCGCCAGCCTTTTTCAGTTTTGGTATCAGTTCGCGCACCTGCTTTTCATCAATAACAACATCAAGATCATACCACCCTTCGTCAGACAGGGACGATATGGTGGGCGAATGCATTGCCGGCAGAAGGCTCATCACGCGCTTCAGGTCTGTCTGTTTAACATTCATCTTCATGCCGACCTTTTCCTCTGCTGCGAGCGCACCCCTAAGGAGCAGGACAAGATTTTCCATCTTCTGCTGTTTCCAGGGATTCTGCCATGCCTTTTTGTTCGAGATGAACCGCGTGCTTGACTGGAGGATGGTTTCGACAATCCTGAGGTTGTTTGCACGGAGTGAGGAACCTGTTTCTGTCAGCTCGACGATCGCATCAGCGAGATGAGGGGGCTTCACTTCTGTGGCTCCCCAGGAAAAGTCTACTTCTGCCTTGATCTTGTTCGCTTTCAGGAATCGCTTGGTGAATCCCACAAGTTCGGTTGCTATTCTTTTGCCGTTCAGGTCCTTTATGGTCTTGATCTTTGAATCATTGGGAACAGCAACGACCCAGCGGACTGGTTTAAGCCCTTCCTTTGCATAGGTCAGTTCAGCGACCTCTTTAATATCAGCGTTCTGTTCCATGATCCAGTCATATCCCGTGAGACCGCAGTCGATAATACCGTTTTCTACATACCGGGCCATCTCCTGAGCCCTGATCAGCATGGACTCTATCTCCATATCATCAAAAATCGGATAGTAAGAGCGGCCGGATACGGTCACATGATATCCTGCCTTTCTGAAAAGCTTTAATGTTGCCTCCTGCAGGCTTCCCTTAGGCAGCCCGAGGCGGAGAATCTTCTTTGTCTGTTTCATTCCTCGTTCCTCTCTGAATATATTAACAACTATTTTTCTTTGTGAGCTGTTCTTTTCTCACCCGTATTGTGTTTCCGTGAGCCTCAAGTCCTTCACTGTCAGCTATAGCTTCGACAAGCCCGGAAAGACGAAGGAATCCCTCCTTGGTGAACCCGAGGACGCTTGACCGCTTATAGAAGTCATACACACCAAGCGGCGACGAGAAGCGGGCTGTTCCGCCTGTGGGAAGGGTATGATTAGGTCCTGCCGAGTAGTCACCCAGCGCCTCAGGACTCCAGGGACCGAGAAATATGGCCCCTGCATTTTCGATCAGGGGAACAATATCGATCGGTTTTTTTGTCATGATCTCAAGGTGCTCGGGCGCTATTGTGTTCGAGAGTGTCACGGCATCTCTGATATTTTTTGTGATTATAATGGCCCCATAGTTCGCGAGAGAGGTCTTTGCAATCTTTTTTCTCTTCAACCCGGCAAGCTGAATCCCGACCTCCTTTGCCGCAGCTTCAGCAAGCATGCGGGAGTCTGTGATCAGGACAGCAGATGCGAGTTCGTCATGCTCTGCCTGGCTCAGCATGTCTGCTGCAGCGAATGCAGGCTGTGTTGAACTGTCGGCTATTATCAGTATCTCGCTTGGGCCTGCAACCATATCGATGTCAACGATTCCGAAGACTATCTTCTTTGCTGTTGCAACAAAAATATTCCCAGGGCCAACGATCTTGTCTACTTTTCGGATGCTCTTAGTGCCGTATGCAAAGGCTGCCACAGCCTGTGCCCCGCCGATTCTGTATACCTCTTTAACGCCCAACATTTCAATAGCAGCCATGACATAGGGGTTCATCAGACCGTCAGGCGCAGGAACGCAGAGTGCTATCTCGGCAACACCGGCGACCTGGGCAGGGATGACGTTCATAAGAACAGTTGAGGGGTATGCGGCCTTGCCGCCCGGGATATAGGCGCCTATCCTTTTCAGGGGCCTGATGGCCTGGCCAAGGATCGTATCACCCTCAGTGAAGGACCAGGAATGTTCCTTCTGCATCTCATGGAATCTCCTGATGCGTTTTGCCGAGACCTCAAAGGCCCTGATGATCTTCGGGTCTGCTTTCTGTGCCGCCCTCCTGATCTCTGCAGCGCTCACCTGCAGTCTGGAAGCCTTCTTGTCATCAAACTTGCGGGTATATTTCAGGACTGCCTTGTCACCGTTCTTCTGCACATCAGCGAGGATCGTCTCCACAGTGCGGAGCAGAGAACTGCTTACTGAAACATTGCGTGACTGCAGTTTTTTGAGAAATGCCGACAGGTCGCTGCTCTTGCTTATTATTTTCATAGTGTTTAATTCTATCGTGTAACCGGCAATTATTCAAGCAAAGAGACGTGCGGCCAGAAGAAAGACGAGCCCATTATGATGCAGCCGAAAAGCTAAAAACTATGTAGTGAACTCATTCAACTGCTCAATAAACTCTTCGAGGTGGCTTTCCTCTTCATGGAGGATATGGGTCAGCAGCTGCTTAATCTTCTCATCAGGGATTATCGCAATATGTTCCTTATACATGGCGATGGCGCCTTTCTCCAGGTCGATCAGACGCCGGAGATATCCTTTTGGCCCGCCTTTTCCGAAGTTTAACTCGCGGTGCTCCATAGACGGCACGCCGCCCAGGTCAACGATCAGCTCGGAAAGCTTTTCTGCATGCCGCATTTCATCCTTTGCTATCTCTTCCATTTCTCGGCTCGGCCTGCATTGGGGCGTTACAAAACTGTCCCTCATATAGATGAGGATCGCCTCGATCTCCCCGGTCAAGTCCTGGTTCAAAAGGTCAATAATTGCAGTTCGCTTCATGCTATAGTCTCCTTCAGTATTTCAGCTTTGCCTTTTCCATGTTACCGACAACAACAAGGACATAATTTTTCGTATCAAGATATTTTTTGGCCACCCTCAGGATATCCTCTTTAGTGACAGCATTTATAATGGAAGGATATTTATCAACATAGTCCAGCCCCAGGTTGTTAACCTCCACAGCAAGAGCAAAGCCTGCTGTTTTACTGTTTGAATCAATACGCAGGGGAAAACTTCCGGTAAGATAAGATTTTGCGTCCTGAAGCTCTCTGTCGCTTACCAGCTCAGATCTCATGCGCTCCATTTCCCTGAGGACCTCGTCGATAGCGCTATTTGCAGACTCATTTTTTGTCTGGAGGCCGGCCTGGAAACTGCCGCTGAACTTGTTTGCAGAAAAGAAACTGTGCACATCATATGCAAGCCCCTTGTTGTCCCGGATATTGTCCATGAGGCGCGATGCAAATCCGCCTCCGCCCAAAATATAGTTCATGACAGACACTGCATAGTAATCGGGATTATCGCGGCTGATGCCAAGATGTCCAAGAATAATGTTCGCCTGGGTGAGATCTTTGTTAGCCTTGATAACCGTCGAGCCTTTTCTTGCGCTGATGTTGGGTAGAGGCGCTGAAGGGATGGTCTTCTGCTTCCAGTTCCCCAGGTGCCTGTTCAGAAGCGCTTTCAGTTCATCGCGGCTGATATCGCCTGCAACGGACATGATCGTGTTGTTCGGTGCAAAGAAGGTGTCGTGGAAGTCAATAATATCCTGCCGGCTGATCAGATCAAGGGATTCAATGGTGCCCTGCACCTGTCTTGCATAGGGATGTCCTCCGAAAACTGCCTTTGAAAAAGCGATAGAGGCAACAATGCCTGGTTCTTCATTTTGCTGGATGAGCCAGTTTCTGGTGATCCTTTTCTTTCTCTGGATCTCCTCTTCCTTGAAGGCAGGGTTCATCAGAATGTCAGAGAGGAGATCAAATCCGAGGTCAATGTCCTTCTTCAATACGGAAAGAGAGATCGTGGTATAGTCCGGACCTGCGGATGCGCTGAGCGAGCCGCCTACAAATTCAATTGCCTCGCTGATCTCTCGGGACGTTCTCTTTTTTGTTCCTTCATTCAGGAGCGCTGCGGTCAGGTAAGCAAGCCCTGCTTTGTCTGAAGGCTCGGCAATGCTTCCGGCCTTTACTGCCATGACAACTGTGACGATCGGCAGTGTCTTTCGTTCAGCATGAAGAATTACCATGTTGTTTGGCAGTATTTCCCTTTCTGCCAAAGGCCCAGCAGATGCCTGAGATATAAGGAACAGCGTCAGCAGGGTAAGCATGAAATGTTTAACGATCTTTTTCACTTTGTACCCCCTTTGCCAGAGGGATCAGGATGCCTGTCGTCTTTCTTTCATCAATAAGATATTTCTTTGCAGCACGGCTTACGTCATCGGGCGTTACCTTGCGGATACCCGCAAGGTACTGGTCAATAAATTTCCATCCAACCGTCATCTCAAATGAGCCGATGGTTCGAGCCTGCATATAGATTGAATCCTGCTGCATAATAAACGTCGCTTCGACCTGGTTCTTGGCCCTCTGGACTTCCTGGGCCGAGGGAGGCTCGTTCTTGATCTTTTCGATCTCATCAAGCAGGGCCCTTTCAACATCCTCTATCTTTTTCCCCTGTCCAGCGGTTGCTCCAGAGAAGAAGAGGAAGGGGTCCTTGTAAAGACCTTCGTACCCGGCCCATGCAGAGATCGCTATCTGTTTCTCGTAAACGAGCGAGCGGTAAAGCCGGGAACTTTTCCCGTCCGAAAGAATGCTGCCGAGCACATCGAGGGCAAATCCATCCTCATGGGTAGTGTTCGGCACCTTGTACACCGAAAGGACATATGGGAGTTCAGCCTCCTTTTTTACATAGATCCTGCGCTCCCCCTTCTGTTCGTCCTCTTCAACGGCAAGTTCCGGTATGGAGGGTCCTGCGGGGATATGGCCGAAGGCTGCCTTTATTCTGTCCAGGATCTCCTGCTGATTCACATCACCTACCACTATAATCACAGCATTATTCGGTGCATAATAGGCCCTGTAATGACTGATCAGATCATCAGGATTAAGTCTTTTCAGGTCAGACATCCAGCCGATAACAGGCCAGCGATACGAATGGTTCTTGAACGCTGCAGCAAATACTTCTTCCATTACAAAGTTTTGGGGATCGTCCTCATAGCGCATTCTGCGCTCTTCCATAACTACATCGCGTTCTGAAAGAACCGACTCTTTTGTCAGGATGAGGTTCTGCATTCGGTCTGCCTCAAGTTCGATCGGCAGGCTGATTCGGTCAGAGGCAAGCAGTTCAAAATATCCCGTATAGTCCTTTGATGTGAACGCATTGTCTGTGCCGCCCGCCCGCTGAATGGTCTGTGCAAAGGTCTTGGGAGCGTGATTTTTTGTTCCCTTGAACATCATATGCTCAAGGAGATGGCTCAGGCCGGTCTTGCCGGTCTTCTCATTGCGAGACCCCACCCTGTACCAGACCTGGAACGTGGCTGTCGGCGCCTTGTGATCTTCGACGATCAGGACCTTCAGTCCGTTGTCGAGCATATACTCATTGACAGACAGAGCAAAGGACGAAGCAACAAACACCAAGCTAACAACAAAAGCTGCAACGATCTTCTTTTTCATGGTTCTATTTTACCGATATTATAGTTCTCTTTCCAAGTAATGAAAGCTACCTGATGCCGTAGCCATACATTGTATAAAAAAAGTGACCGTTGATCGTATAGGCGTCCATATCCCAATCATCAGGGATGGGCCAGTAAGGTTCTCCGTCTCTGAGCGCTTTGAGCGCAGCATCATCGAGCACTTTATATCCTGAGGTCCTTACCAGTTCAACGGCCCCCAGTTTCCCATCCTTCTTGATCGTGAAGCTGATCTTGAGGTCCCCATAGAGTCCTTTTTTCCCTGCTTCCGGCGGATACTCCCAGATGCTTTCGATCTTTTCCTTCAGCTTTCGCATATACCCAGCGTAACGGTAATCCTTCGAGTTAAACGTGAGCGTATCATTTTTCTTCTTTCCGCCTTCACCCTTAAGTGCGGTATCTCCTATGACAGCCCTGTCAAAAAGTTTTTCTCCTGTGGTTGTCTCCCGGCTGCCGGGCTGCTTGCCGCTCCGCAGATAACCAGGTCTTGAAGAGATATCTTCCGGGCTCTCATCGCCACGAGCTTCACTCCTCCCCGGCTTTGGTGATGCGCCTTCAGGGAGTGGTTTGCCATCGTCCTTTCCTTCTCCGGGAACAACAGGCCTGTCAGGTGAGGGTGCAGTTTTAGGCGGCATCCTGGCAGCTGGAGGCAGCGGCCTCATAGGGGGAACTGTCGGAACAGGTCTGATATGGGGCGGTACCGGAATCGGCTTGACCAGGGGAGACATACGTTCAGGGATCCTTGCCTGCTCAGGCGTGACAAGTTGCGTGAAGAATTCCCGGGCTTTCTTTGTCTGAGGTTCTGGTAATAAATATACGCCGGCAAACACCATCACATGGATAATGATGGAGATGAGCAGAAACCTTTTTATGGTCAATGGTTCTCTTTCCTGATGAAGATATCTGTAGTATAAACCTCAAACGGCAATTTTCAAAGAGGCTTTAATACAGGAACAAAAAAGATATAAAAGTACTCCTCAGAAACCGGGGGGGAACGGACAGTGGATCCTCACCTTTCTGAGCAGGGAGGGCTCGGCAAGGTAGTAGGCTGCGATCTTGAAGAAGAAGCTCCCTACAGTGCCGGAAACTGTTCCATCCCTGTTTTCTGACCATGCCACGGTCTTGCGGTTGTCATTGATGGCAATGATAAAATATACATGGTCAGAGCTCATGCCGTTCACATCTTCCTCGCTCGGACGGGGCAGTCCCTTCTGGGGACCGAACTCAGTGTGGGAATGGAAATCCCCGACGATCTGAAGCCGTTCCAGCTTTTCGAGAATAGGCAGGATCTGTTTGTGACTCCGGTCAAGGGATGCTACGCCTTTCGGTTTTCTGTCGGCTGTCTGCAGACTATACGCATGCTCTATGACAAAACGGTCCTTCAGCTTGTAGCCGAGCAGAAAACCCAGGCACTCTTTTTTGTAAACCTCTGCCGAACTCAGTAACAGATCTATGAACGCATTCTCTGATAAATAGACTCTCATTCCTGATGTTTCGGCAGACGGACCGACAGAACAGGACAAGGCGCATAGCGCACTACCTGCTCTGCGGTACTGCCGAAAAGAAGCCGGTCAAGGCCGGTCCTGCCGTGTGTAGCCAGGACAACAAGATCGACCTTATTCGTCTCAGCGAACTTGGTGATCTCCTCATAGGGTATGCCTTTTACGACGACATGCTCAATGGCCTTGAACCCTCTCATCTCTTCGATAAAGGTCTTTTCAAGCTCTGTCCGGGCGCTTTTTTCAAGGTCTTTGTACATTTCCTCAACAGAGATGTGAGGGACATACCATCCTGTTGTCCTGGCAACGTCATAAATGACGTGCATAAAAAAAAGCTTTGCATCGTAACGTTTGGCCAGATCTACGGCATACGGCAGGGCGTTCTTCGAACCTTCTGAAAAGTCAGTTGCAAAAAGGATTGTGTTGAATTTCATATTAAACCTCCCTAAGGTATTTTGCTGCATTTTCAGGCGATGTGGGCAGTATGTAAAAACCTGATCCCCACTCAAATCCGCTTGTTCTCAGGAACCGCGGCATGATCTCAATGTGCCAGTGAAAGTCTTCCCCAAGGGTATGCCAATGGTCTTTTCGGGGCACCCTGTTTGGCGCAGAATGTATAAAGTAATTATACGAAAGATCCGGGAAAAGCGCCCTCAGTTTCTTCAGCACAGAAGAGAGGATCAGCGCAAGATCCTCAAGCTCGTCCTGCCGGATCTCCTGGAACGCGCAATTATGTCTCTTCGGCAGTATCCAGGTCTCAAAAGGGAATTTAGACGCATAGGGGCAGAATGCTGCATAGTGTCTTGTTTCGAGGATGACCCTGCTGCCGACCCTCAGCTCCTCGCGTATGACATCACAGAAGATGCACCGCTCCTTATAGGCGTAATACTGCTTGGCGCCGTCGAGCTCTTCCTTGACCCTCTTGGGGATCACGGGTGTGGAGGCAAGGTGAGAAACAGGATGTCCGAGATGACTGCCGGATGATATCCCATGGTTCTTATAGATAAGGGTGTACCTCAGGCGGGAATCTTTTTCAAGATCCGAGATCCGGTCTCTGTAGGTCTGGATCACGCGGGACATCTGTTCAAGGCCCATGTCCTCAGGCTGGACATTATGGTGAGGCGATTCAATGATAACCTCATTTGCCCCTATGCTGTTCATCTTGTCATACATGCCCTCGCCTCTTCTGCCGAGGTCCCCCTCCACCTTGAAAACAGGCGTGAAATTCGGGATGACTCTGGTCCACCAGGCATGGGCAGAGCTTGTCGAAGAGGTGTTCCGTATGCGCAGGATCTCTCCGGTTGTCTCGCTCTCACGTCCTGCACAAAGGACGCAGCTTTTTTCGAGGACAGACTCGGAAGCACGTTCCTGACAATATTCGGAGGGAGGGACTGACTCACTGAGCACAGCTATCCATCTCCCCAGAAGGGGATCTTTTCTCAGTTCATTGAGGTCGGGTTTTTTCATAGAGTATCTTTAGTCCCTCTAATGTCAAATCAGGTCTGAGCAGACAGGGTCTTCTGATGAATCCTGCGATCAAACTGCTGTGCCCTCCTGTCAGTGCGGTGCTGAATATCAGCCCTGTTTCTGCTTCCATCTCTTCAATGATCCGCTCAACAGCCCCGGCTGTGCCGATCAAAAGGCCGGATAGTATGCAACCTGTCGTGTCAGTTCCCAGGGCTGTTCCCGGCTCTTTGAGCTCAATACTTTTAAGTTTTGCCGTCTTTATGCCGAGAGACTCGTTCATAAGGCCAATGCCAGGCATGATCGAGCCTCCGATATAAAAGCCCTGCCTGTCGACAACCGTGATCGTGGTGGCTGAGCCGACATCAATCACCGCGACCGGCCTTTTGAAAAGAGTAAAACCTGCTGCTGCATTTGCGATCCTGTCTGTACCGAGCTGTTCAGGGGCAGGAATCCTGAATCCTATTCCCGACATCCTATTGTTAACAATAAGTATATTGGCTTTTCCTTCTCCAGAAAGCCCTTCCAGAACTTCTCTAAAGACTTCGGTATGGCCCGGAACCACTGATGATATTATACCGTTACATGCTGATTTTGCTATATTTTTTTCTTCCATAAAGGAAAGCATTTGCAGCCTGTATTCATCTGCTTTCCTTAAAGGATGGGTCGGTATTCGCTGCACGCGGAGGACAGACTCCACGAAATAACCTATAGTTATTGATGAATTGCCGATATCTGCTGCTATAAGCATATTAATAGTTTATTTATATTGAACGTTGTATATATATGCATGTTTACGATATTCAAGAAAGAAATGAAATATCCCCACAGCTTACCGTTTTCCGCTCACCTGACCTCATTTTCAGAATGAGCATGCCATTATTATCAATATCCTCAGCAATACCTGACCATGTGACATCGTGCATAACGACATTGATCTTTCGACCCAGGGTGGACGAGTTTTTTCTCCATGCGTCGAGCAATGGTCTTTTCCCCTCTTTTTTCAGAACAATGTACCAATATTCAAATTCCCTCAAAAGCTGAATGATTATCTCGTTTCTTGAATGATTTTTTCCCGTTTCCATGCGCACGGACGCTGCAATATCTCTGATTGCCCCGGGAAGATCACAGAGGTCCATGTTTACATTTATGCCAATGCCGATAACCGCGAGCGCAACCCTGTCAGGATCAGCGCGTACCTCGGTCAATATCCCCCCCAGTTTTTTCCCGGATACGACAAGGTCATTCGGCCACTTGATCGATACAGGAATATTACATGATCTCCGCAGAGCCAGGGCTCCTGCAACAGCAGCAAGGATAGTAAGCATGGTGGTATCCCTCGGCTCAAGCTCTGGCCTGATTATCAGGCTCATATAGATGTTTGTGCCTGCAGGAGACTCCCAGGTTCTGCCGAGCCTGCCTTTGCCTTTCGTCTGCTGGTCCGCAACAAGCACGGTTCCGGGAGTAACACCCCCCTTTGTTGCAAGTGCCATGGCAAGATCATTGGTGGACTCAACTGCATCATGGACAATGATATCCTTCCAGAGATCTCCTCCTGTCCGCATGAGCAGATAATCCTGCGCAAGGTCCGGAGCACTCTTGAGGCGGTAACCCTTTGAAGGCATGGCCTCGATCACGTATCCTTTATTTCTGAGTATGATTATTTTTTTCCATACCGCGGCTCTTGATATGCCAAGGCTGCTGCTGATCATCTGGCCGGAAATAAAGGTGTCAGTGTCCCTAAGAAGGCTAAGTATCGTTTCTGACATTGGGGCTTGAGGGAAAAAGCTCGGTTTGAGTAACTGCGTTATTCTTCAGGGAGTATCTCCACAGCAATCTTACCCTTCAGCTTTTCGGCAAACTTCTTTGCATCGTCCACAGTTCCCACAATGGAGCCGTAATGCATAGGGATGGCCACCTTTGGTTTGATGTCAAGAGCAGCCTGAACAGCCTCTTCAGCGGTCATGACATACGTTCCTGATACCGGGAGGAGTGCGATGTCAGCCCTGAAACTCGCCATCTCAGGGATGTGATCAGTATCACCTGCAAGGTATATGCGCTCTCCTGATACCGTAAATATATAGCCGACCCACCCCCTGTCCTTTGTATGGAACTGTTTATTGGTGTTATAGGAGGGTACGGCCTCTATCCTGATACCTGAGACATCGATCGTGTCTCCCGGTTTTATAACTTTGACGCTGCCTTTGAGTTTTGCAGCACAGTCAGCAGGCGCAACAATCACCGTGTTCGGCCCCTGAAGCTTTTTGATATCGTCAGGCGAGCAATGGTCCCGGTGCTCATGAGTGATAAGTATAATGTCGGCAATCTCTGCCTTCTTTATCTTGAATGGATCGGTGAAAATGACTTTTTCACCCGATACCTTAAAAGTATCATGACCGAGCCAGTGGATGTTCTTCAGCATGGCAAAAGCCTCCTTGTCTGCAATGAGCATAAGCAGCAAAGCCAAGAACGGGAAAAGCGTTGACCGTACCAGTGACTTCATGATCGGATTATATCATACTGTCAGAAGCATAGTATAATGGTTGAAAATGAAAGGGCTTGCCATAAAGAACAGCGAAAATAACAATTACCTGAAACAACTGCTCGAATATGTTCACGCAATGCGCGGTATAGATTTTTCGCTCTACCGCCAGGCAACGATTTCGAGAAAGCTTGAACTGAGGCTGCAGGAGACGAAGAGCAGGGACTACAGAAAGTACCTTTCTTATCTCAAAGCGAATCCTGATGAACTCGAGGTGCTGGTCAGGACGCTGACGATCAAGGTGAGCAATTTTTTCAGAAATCCTGTCGTTTTCGAACTGCTTTCCTCGGAAGTAATACCCGGGCTTGTGGCAGAGTTCGGCTTCCTGAAGGTCTGGAGTTTGGGCTGCGCAGACGGCGAGGAGCCCTATTCTGTTGCCATGATAATTCATGAATTTCGGTCTCAGGAGAACCTTTCTTTTGCCTGCCATATCCAGGCGACTGATGTAGACCCTGATGCAGTCGAAAAGGCAAGGAAGGGCGAGTATTCAGACGAGGAGCTTTTTGAGACAAAAAGAAAATACATCGACGCATATTTTAAGAGGCTGCCGCATCAGGCTGGAACATGTCTTGACAATGCACGCTATCAGGTTAAAGATGAAATAAGGTCCATGGTGAGGTTTTCGAGTGACAACATTATGAGCATGCTGCTTCATAAAAAAGCTAATCTCGGAAGTTATAACCTCATACTCTGCAGAAATGTCCTGATCTATCTGAACAGGGAGATGCAGGAGGAGATGGTCACGGCGATCGGCAGTGTCCTGTATGACAAAGGCTATCTGATGATCGGCGAAGCTGAAACCATGCCCGAAAGCGTGAGGCAGGAGTTTGAACAACCCTTTCCGGGCATCAAGATATTCAGGAAAAGACGGTCAGCAGCAGCTACTGACAAATTATTAAATCCCTCCTAACCTCCCTTTGCCAAAGGGAGGTATTATGCCCCTCTTTGGCAAAGAGGGGTGAGGGGAGATTTTTAATGTGATATCTTGTCGAATGCACTTAAGCAACTAAATCGTTCCTGCTGATGTACCGCAGTGGGTTGATTGTTGATGCCCTGAGGATCTTTGCATCAGGTATGCCGCTGCCCTGAAGTTTTTTTACTGCCCTGCCTATGGTAAGGCCGCTGCCCGCAAGGATACCATGGCTGTACACGACGCCCTCGGCAGATGCACTGCCTTTTACGGAATCAGAGACAATGATGATCCTATCAGGCTGCTTACAGCGGAAGATCAGCTCAAGGGTTTGAGGATGCAGATGAACCTCGTCAGCGATCACCTCAATATAGAGGTCCCTGTCTGTGAGGCCGAGACCTGCAAGGCCGGGCTCCCTGTGATGGAAAGGCCGCATGGCATTAAAGATATGGGTAATGCCTGTTGCCCCTGCCTTCTTGCCGTCCAGTGCTTGTCTAAGCGTTGCATCAGAATGCCCCATATTTACCTTGATTCCCCTGTCAGCGCATTTCTCGATCACCTTCAGTGCTCCTGGAAGTTCAGGTGCGACCGTTATGATCCTGACGATATCTTCGTAACCGTCTATCAGTTTCTTGAGCGCTGCCAGAGTAGGCTTTTTGAAGGTGTCCTTGGCTAGAGCACCGCACCGGACAGGATTCAGAAACGGACCTTCAAGGTTCACCCCAAGTATCTCAGCGCCTGATCTTCGACCATTTGCCTGGATATACATTGCCCTTCTGACAGCCTCCAGGTTCTCTCTCATCTCATCAATACGGCCTGAATAGATAGTCGGAAGGATGGCGATCGTCCCTGCCTTTGCATGTGCCCTTGCCATGCTCAGGATGTCCTCATGATTGCCTGTCCGCGTATCATGTCTGCCGATGCCATGGGTATGGAGATCGACAAAGCCCTGGAACTTCATAACATCTTTCCGCGGCGAGTGAAGAAATCGCTTAATGCAAGCCGTATGACCCCGCCTTTTGACCATTTTTTGCCGGTGTCTTTTGCAAGCTCGTGCGAAGCTTCTTCCAAGGCCTCGATCACCTCCTCCTCAAGATAGACAGAGGTCTTTACCAGTTTTTCGTGCTCCTCATCGTGTTTGTGTTCCATATTCCAAGTTTAAACAATTTCACAGACCCTGTATAGGGGGACAACATGGATATCCGGAGCAGTATATTTTTTCTTGAAGCTGATGCTAAAATAGTCTATATTCTGGTCAACTAAAATGGAGGCCTAAAGATCTATGAAGACATTATCGGTGTCAGAAGCAAAGATGAAATTAAGTGGCCTTGTTGAAGCGGTCAGCACGACCGATGAGGAGATAGTCATAACAAAAAATGGAAGGCCTGCTGCTGTGTTGGTCAGTCCTGATGAGTTCGAGAGCTGGAAAGAGACCGTGTATATAAAATCAAGCCAGAGTTTAATGGCGGATATTCAGAAGGGGTTGAAGGATATCAGGAAGGCAAAAACATATACGCTCGATGAATTGCTTGAGGAGATCGGTTGAGACAGAAGAAAGTCAGGATACCTTCTGACACGCTGGAGTTCCTAAAGACCCTGCATCCTGACATCAAGAAGAAGCTTAAGGCCGGGCTGAAGGAGATTGCGAAGAATCCATTGAGCGGCAAGGCCCTCAAGGAGGAGCTCGAAGGGCTCAGGAGTTTCAGGGTAGGGAAATACCGCATTGTATACAGAGAAGAACCTTCAGCCCTGGAGATCATAGCGGCAGGTGTGCGTGAGACAATATACGAAGATACGCTTAGCAAGCTCTTAAAGGAAAAAGATGCGAACCGTTAAAATCAGCAGCGCCGCAAATCAGTATATCAAGGATGTTATCCAGATTAGGGAGAAGCGCGCTAAGTTCAGGCATGCTGCATTTCTGGTCGAAGGGCCGCATCTGGTCGAGATGGCGCTTGCTTCAGGGAGCCAGATCAAAGAGGTCTTTGTGACCGAGGCATTCATCAATGCCAAAGAACACCGGGCTCTGATGGGGAAGATCGCGGCAGCCATTTTTGAAGTTTCTGAGCAGCTCCTGGAAAAGATCACGGATACCGAGACACCGCAGGGTATTGTGGCTCTTGCCGGGTATAAACCGGACACGCTCGATACGCTGACTCTGAAGGAAACCCCTCTCATAGTTGTAATTGATGCCATTCAGGACCCCGGAAATCTCGGGACGATCATCAGGACAGCAGATGCAGCAGGCGCTGATGCAGTCATCCTGCTTCCGGGCTCGTGTGATGCATTTATGCCGAAGGTGATCAGGGCAACAGCCGGGAGCTTATTCAACATACCAATCGTGTATGCAGAGCCTGCTGCATTTGTTGACTGGTTAAGCAAAAGGAATATCCAGCTTGCGGTTACTGCTGCTGATGCAGAAAAAACCATCTTTGAGGCTGATCTCAGCGGCAATATTGCGATCGCCTTTGGCAACGAAGCCCATGGCGTAAGCGATCAACTCAGAAAAGCTGCTGATCTTTCCCTCAATATCCCCATTCTCGGCAAGGCCGAAAGCCTGAATGTCGCCACCTCTGCAGCGATATGTTTATATGAAGCGGTGAGGCAGAGAAAAGCAAGGCAGTGAACTCCGCAGCTTATGGAATTCAAAGCAGAATGGAATAAAGTGTATCAAATAAGCCCTGACAGGAATTTCCCTGCCGAGATGATCCGCGTCTGCTTTTCAAGCTTGTCTATGCCGCTTTTTTTCACGACCTGATACGCATAGGGAATCGAGAGCTTGTCTCTGAAGTAAAGCAGGTGAGGTGATAGAACCGTATCATTGAGCTTTGCTTCGACGGCAAACCAGGGGGTGCCATCAATAGTGACAAGAAAATCGACTTCCCTCTTGGTTACGTCTCTCAGGAAATGAAGTTCAGCCTTATAGCCCTCATAGTCTGTAATGAAATGAACAAACTTCAGAAGGTGAGAAGCTATGAGGTTTTCAAAGCGGGCTGCCTCGTCCTGCACCTCTGACCAGTCCCAAAGATAGAGCTTCGGCTCCTTCTTCAGGGAGCGGATCTTCTTTGCTGCAAAGGGATATATGCGAAAGTGGTAGTAGAATGCCTCAAGAATATCCATCCAGTGAGAAACAGCCCGGAAGCTTACTTCAAGGTCTTCCCTCATCGAATTAAGGGACAGCAATGAGCCGGCCCTCAACGGCAGGATGTCGCTCAGGAGTTTCATATTGCTTATGTCCCGTATTGCCTCGACATCGAGGATGTCCTCGCGGAACATCCTTTCGATCTTCTCATTGTGCCAGCGCCTGAGATGCCTGGCGTTCTGTTTCATGCATGGCTCAGGGAAGCCGCCAAAGGCATCGAGAATATCCAGAGTGTCCTGATGAAAAACCTCTCCGACCGGTAATGGCTGATTCACGATCGGTTTCTGAATAACGGCTGTCATCTCTGTGAGGGTAAAAGGGTGCAGCCTGTAATAGTGATACCTGCCCTGAAGAGAGTCACCGCCCCTCCGAAAGAGGTCGAGTCTGGAGCTTCCGGTGACAAGAAATCTGTAATTCTCCTTCAATTTGTCATATTCTCCCTTGATGAAACCTTTCCACTGGCGGTACTTGTGTATCTCATCAAGAATCAGAAGTTCAGTATCAGCAGGCCAGGAGGATGCGGAAATTGCCTTTCTGTCATGCCGGTTATCCCAGTTAAAATAGGCATGGTTCTTATAATGACTTGCAATGAGATCGCGGCAGAGGGTGGTCTTGCCAACTTGGCGCGGTCCACCTACAAAGACCATTTTGTCCTTGAGGTCTTCTACAATATAGGTCGTGAGATATCTGTTTCTGATCATAGGATAAGTATATAATAAATTTGCCTGAAAGCAAATTAATTATATGATATTTTTGCCTACAGGCAAATATTACTCAGGAAGCGACTGGCAGTTTTAGAAAGTCATTCCCGGAAGCTGGCTAAACGAAAGAGAGCGTTCCAAAGCATTCAGGAAGATGGAAGTTTTTCTCTGTGAGAGGTGTCCATGACGCCCAGTGAGGCTGAGAGGTCTCGTCCCCGCATTTGTAGAAATTGGCATGCCAGGACTGCCCTGCAACATTTCCTATCGATCCGACATATTGTTCGAGCAGGCAGAAGGGAATAAAGAACTCAAGAAACCATGTTACCGGCTCTGTGATCTCAGGCTCAACAATCTCAGGCATGGAATGATAGATCCGGACCTGCTTTGCGTCTTCTTCGGGCAGCTTAACAAAATCGCAAAAGCCTTCAGAAGTTCGTGTCGGATCAACAATATAGCTGCAGAGCAGTGCGCCGCCGCAATTAAATTCGAAGTTGAAATATCCCCTGTCATGTTTCGGCTTAACAAAGAATTCAACGCAGCTATCTTTGTAAACAGGGGACAGGTATTCGGTATGAATGCTTCTTACATAGCAATCTTTGACCTTAAAGATACAGAAGATGCCGTCTGAGCCATAAAGAAGGCGGATTGCTGTCTTTGGTCTGTAATCGCTCCCCTCTGGACGAAAATAGGTAAGTTCAAGGGTCTCGGCCTGGTTCCATGCAGACCCATTCCACTGCCCGGCAAGATCAGGCCTGATGGATGCGGAGCGGACAATGTAGTGAGGCATTAAAATTCTTTAAAGACTTTTGCGAGGGAATCGCCTGTAACATGCATCTTGAACTCATTGAAGTAACCAAAGGGGGTCTGCATAACCGTGTGCCCGGTGCGTTCAAGTCTGATGATAACGTCATCAAGCAGACGTTTGGCAAACTCCGGTGAGGACTTGCTTGACGAGAGGTGGTTGAAGGAGTGTAGCACGACATTTTTTGTGCTGAACTTTCCGGCAAGCCACTTGACGTTCTTCACGAACTTCTCGCAGACACTGCCATATTTTTCCTCATCCTCTGCCTCGCTGTGAAAAAAGAAGACAACAGCATCGGGCATGGATTCCTCGATCTCGATATCAGGGGCAGATTCAAGGGTCTTGGAGGCGGTCTTGTACCACCATTCCTTTGTATAGAACATCAGGAGCTTCATTTATAACCCTGTCGGATGGTCTATGAACTCGGTCTTGAGGCCGAACTTCTTTTCGAGCATATTGCCGACAGCCTTAACTCCGACTGTTTCTGTGGCATAGTGGCCGGCAAAGACGACATTCAGCTTCATCTCTTCGGCGAGGGTATAAGCGCTGTGTGACGGTTCGCCCACAAGGAGGGTATCGATTCCGGTCTTTTCCGCATCATAGATCGCTGACCAGCCGCCGCCGGAGACAATGCCGACCCTCTTCACCTTTTTGCCGAAGCTGAGGGAAGTTGATTTCGTGCCCAGGGTCTTGTCCACCCTGCCAACAAAATTTTTCAGAGAAAGTTCTTTTGTCAGACTGCCCCAATACCCGATCCTTTTTCCGTGGTATTCGCCGAACTCCCCCATTCTTTTGATCGCAAGGACCTTGAGAAGCTGGGCATTGTTGCCGTAGTCAGGATGCCAGTCAAGCGGAAGATGGCAGGCATACAGTGAGATGTCTGCGTCAAGGAGCGCCTTGATCCGCGTTTTCATAACGCCGCTAACGGAACGGATGCCTCCCCATATAAGGCCGTGGTGGACAATAAGAAGGTCGATATTCTTTTCTGCAGCTCGCTGAAAGACATGATCGCAAGCATCGACTGCCAGACCGATCCGCTTGACTGTTGCCGAGCCTTCGACCTGAAGGCCGTTGGCACTCTCGTCTTTGGGGAATTCGGAAAATCTCAGTTCTTTGTTCAGGAATAATACGAGTCTGTTGAGCTGGATGTTTTTCATTTCTGATCTAGTCATTACCGTTTTATAATAATGGTTATAATTGATCAGAAAAATCCCTCCTAACCTCCTTTGTCAAAGGGAGGAATAAGCCCCTCTTTAGTAAAGAGGGGTAAGGGGATATTTTCTGATTCATGTCAATTCAATAAGTTATCTTTTGCAGGTGCCGTCAAGATTAAACTGATAGGTCGACCAGCTCCTGCAGTCAGGGCAGCGTCCTGACCAGTCATCAGCGCGGTACCCGCAATGGTTGCAGCAATAGGGAAGCCTGAAGGCAGTTTTGATGTCCGCGGCCTTCTTGAATTCCTGGACAGCCTTTTCGAGCTGCCCCTTCCTCATGTAAAGATTGCCCATGAGCAGATGGAGTTCAGGGTAAGAAGCGCCGCCCGTATCGATCCCGGAAAGCGTGTCAAATGAGTCATCGATCATCTCAAGCCTGTGGAAGAGCTTGCCGAGAAAGAATTTGGTGACAGGATCATTGGGCTTGCGGGAGATGGCACTTCTGTATATGCGGATCAGACGGGACGGTTCGCTGATGCTGATGAGCAGGTCCTCAAGCCGGGCAAGCAGGATCTTTGACTCAGTAGCAGCAAAGGCGTTTTCGAGCAGATTGATTGCCTCTTCACTTTCGCCTTCCTGAAGAAGCACTTCTGCAAGACCGAGGATCGCAGGCACAAAGTCATTTCTCGTCCTCATGATGTTCCTGAATGCTTTTTTTGCTTTTTCGAGCTGGCTGTTCTCAAGACTGTGGCGGCCATATTCATATTCATAGCCAATAAGATTTTCATGTTCACGCTTCTTGTCTTTTTCAGAATGCTCACGCTTGAGGATCGATTTCTGGAGGGAGACAACATCGTCCCACCGGGCCTGTTTTTCGAGGATCTCGCGTTTCCTGTACATGGCGGTCAGGTTGGCATCGTCAATATCGAGGATCTCATCAAGATACCTCAAGGCCTCAGACCATCTTCCTGATTTTTCGAGAAGACTGTCGAGCGCGAAAAGGGTCTCGAAACTTTTGGGTTCCAGTTCGCGGGCACGCTGATAATGGGTGTTGGCCATCTGAAAGTCTTCAGCCGCTGAAGCAATGTCGCCGAGGCGGAGCAGGGCATCAATATGGTCAGGCTCTTCCTTGAGAATATCTTCAAGCGCTTCTTTTGCGGCGTCTTCGTTCTTTGCGAGAAGGGAATTCAGCGCCTTGGAATAGAGATGCTGGACCTTGATTTCCTGTTTCTGTTTTTTCTGGTATTGCCAGTTGTCAATGAACTTTTTCGTGTCCCTGATCGCAAAGAAGATAAACGTTATAAACGCTCCAATGGTGATCGAGATCAGGACAAGGATGAACTTCGAGATCATATATACCTGACCTCCGGGGATCGTTATGTTGACAATCTCCTGATTAAAAAATCCGAAGGCCAGTATCCCTACAAGGAACAGGAGAAATATGACTGCCGATGTCTTGCCCATCAGTGATGATAACCTCTTTTCTGCAGAATGGTAAAGGCGCGGTAGAGCTGCTCTAACAAAATGAGTCGTGACATCTCATGGGTAAAGGTCATGGAAGACAGACGGATCTTCTTTTTTGCCTGTGCCTTCACGTCCCCTGAAACACCATATGCTCCGCCGAGGAGAAACGTGGCTGAAGACCCCTGTTTTTCGATAAGCCGGGCAAACTCCACAGAGTCAAGGGTTTCCCCCTTTTCATCGAGCAGCATGTAGGGGATCCTGAGGTCCTGTATGCGTTCACCTTCCTTGCTTAACATCCTGCTGGTGTCCTTAACCTTTTCTTCCCTGATCTCTGTTATCGCAACATCGGCATAGGGCTTCAGGAGCTTCAGATATTTCTGCAGCCCCTCATGAATGAACGGCTCTTTTGTCTTTCCGACCCATATCAGATTGATCTTCATTGAATTCTATGGTCTTTGCATCCATCCAGAGTTTTTCGAGGCTGTAGTATTCACGCGTCTCCTTTTCGAATACATGGATGATTACGTCCCCGTAATCGAGCAGGCCCCAATGGCCGTAATTAAGGCCTTCTTTGCCGATCGGCCTGATGCCCTGCAGCATGAGTTCATGCTCTATGAAATCTGCAATAGCCCTGACCTGCGTTGTGCTTTCCCCTGAACAGATCACGAAATAATCAGTAATGATCGTAAGACCGATAAGTTCGAGGATGACAAGACCCTGAGCCTTTTTCTGGAGAGCTGCGTCTGCTGCCTTGAGGGCCAGATCTCTTCCTATGAGCGGCATTCCCTCTTTACAGCCCTGTTCTGTGGTTTTCTGAATGCATACAGTTTATGTGAAATTATATAGGATTCAACAGCTGCTGGCAACAGGTATTTCGCGCTTTTCCCTGCTGCCATGCGGGTTCTGATATCGGTTGCCGAGATGTTGACCGGGGAGATATTGAGGAGTAAAACCGCGTTTCCGTTCGTGAGAGTTGTTGAATATGAAGGAATGGTCCCGGCATCAAGTTTCCTGAGAGTCTCTTTGCTGACAGAAAGATACGGGGAGGTGGATAGAGCAGCGAATCTGCAGCCCGGCCGCGAAAGGATCAGAAAATGTGCAAGGCTGAGGAGACGCTCAGGCCTGTACCAGTTCGGGATATCAAGAAAGGCGTCGATACCCAGCATGAAATGCAGAGTGTCATCCGGATAGAGCTGATGCAGTTTTTCAAGGGTCGTGACCGTATAGGACTTCTGCCTGGTCCTGCATTCAAGGTCAAGGAGATCAAAGTGCGGATTCTTATTTATTGCACGTTTGGCCATGGCATACCGGTGACGGGCAGGTGCGATATCTTCTGCCTTGAGCGGCGGATTGCCTGAAGGGATGAAGATCACCCTATCAAGCCCGGCAAGTTCATGCGCCTCTTCAGCCGCGCGCAGATGGCCGAAATGAATCGGATTGAAGGTCCCACCTAATATGCCGAGCTTCAAGATGGACTGATCACTCCCTCAGCTGGCCGTTGCCAAGGACAATGAATTTTGTGCAGGTCAGTTCTTCAAGCCCCATCGGACCGCGCGCATGGATCTTGTCTGTTGATATGCCGATCTCTGCACCGAGGCCGAACTGGTACCCGTCATTCAGGCGTGTCGAGGCATTGATCAGCACTGCAGAGGAGTCGACCTCCCGCAGGAAGCGCATGCCTTTTGCATAGTCTTTTGTCACAATGGCGTCTGAATGGGCTGAGCTGTATGTCGCAATATGGTCCATCGCAGCGTCGATGTCCTTCACTACCTTTACATTGAGGACCAGATCCAGATATTCGTTATAGAAATCATGCTCCCTGACCGCATCAACAGAAGGGACGATCTTCCTTGTCTCAGGGTCTCCCTTGATAGCAACGCCTGCGTCTTTGAACCTCTTGAGCATAGCAGGCAGGAACGCCTTTGCGATCTTCTTGTCAACGAGCATTGTCTCCATGGAATTGCAGGTGCCCGGCCTCTGGACCTTTGCATTAAAACAGATATCCTCTGCCATCTTCAGGTCAGCATCCCTGTCGACAAAAACATGACAGATCCCTTTGTAATGCTTGAGCACTGGTATGCGTGAATTCTCGGTCACGGTCCTGATAAGGCCTTCGCCGCCCCGGGGGATGATCAGGTCTATGATGCCTTCAAGCTTCAGCATCTCCATGACCGCTGTCCTGTCAGGAAGATCGATAAAGGTGATGGCGCCCTCGTGTATGTTCTGCTGCTTTGCAGCATCCCTCAGGATCTTCACGATAGCCTTGTTCGAATGTATTGCCTCAGAGCCGCCTCGCAGAATTACCGCATTGCCTGCCTTGAGGCAGAGGCTTGTCGCATCGGCAGTGACATTCGGTCTGGACTCATAAATGATACCGATCACGCCGATCGGCACGCGCATCCTGCCGACGGTCATGCCATTGGGCCGCTGCCACATTTTGATAACCTCGCCCGCGGGATCGGGGAGAGCCGCAACCTCTACCAGCCCTTGCGCCATCTCGTCGATACGTTTTTTGCTCAGGGTAAGCCTGTCGATCATCGCCTTGGTGAGGCCCTTTTGCTGCGCGAATTTAATGTCCTTTGCATTCTCCCGTATAAGCTCGTTCGAGCGCTTTTGGAGGGCCTCAGACATGGACAGGAGCGCGGCATTTTTCTGCTTTGAAGACGCCCGTCCTAAAGAACGCGCGCCCTCTTTTGCTTCCTTTGCCTTTGCGAGCACATATGCCTTTATGTCCATGAGAACAGCCTCCTGTATGGGCAGTGATTTATTCATAGTGTATTGTTTAGCATACAAAATCCGGCTGTTTTTGAAAAGGCAGCTGCCTGCAGGAAAGATGCTGTCGATGCAGGGGATTCCCTTGCGAAATGCTCCTGCCAATACGTACAATGTCCCATGCCAAAGATAACGGTTCTTCCTACAGACCTCTGCAACAAGATCTCGGCTGGTGAGGTGATCGAGCGGCCTGCGTCCGTGGTAAAAGAGCTTCTTGAGAACTCTCTTGATGCCAATAGCACCGAGATCAGGGTAGAGGTGAGCCGCGGCGGCAAGCGGCTGATACGGGTCTCGGACAACGGCATCGGCATGGACCGCGACGATGCACTCCTCTGCTTTAAGCGTCATGCAACAAGCAAGATAATAGAATATGACGACCTGTTCAATATCAGTACCTTGGGGTTCCGTGGTGAGGCACTGCCGTCGATCGCCTCTGTTTCGAAGCTCAAGCTTGTCACCGGCCTGAAGGGTTCAACCGCCGGGGTCTCTCTTGAGCTTCATGGCGGCGAAATGAAAGATATCAGGGATGCACCGGCATCAGGCACCTCACTCGAAATAAAGGACCTTTTTTTCAATACGCCTGCAAGGAAGAAGTTCCTCAAGGCTGACAGCACCGAGCTTTCCCATATCATTGATATCGTTACGAAAGAGGCGCTTTCGCATCCTGAGACCGCCTTCTCGCTCTTTACGGACAACATTGAAACGATCAGTCTTGCAAAGGCATCAGGCTTCAGGGAAAGGATCATGCAGGCATATGGGGATGAGTTCCTCAGCGGGCTTATAGAGGTCTCTTTCAGTATGGATGGCCTGGCAATGCATGCATTTGTATCGAACAGCGCCAATTTCAGAAAGACCAGATCTCACCAGTTCATATTCCTGAACAGACGGCCGATAAAAGACCAGTCAGTTGCCCATGCAGTCTATAAGGCGTATGAAGGTATACTGCCTCCTGACAGACATCCGCTCTATTTCCTGTTTCTTCAGATCGATCCCCAAAAGGTCGACTTTAATGTGCACCCCACGAAAAGGGAGGTGCGGTTTGAGGATAAGGAGACGGTCTACCGGTTTATTGTCTCCCACCTCAGGGATGCGATCAGGGATGCGCATAAAGAATATGCCGGGGAGTTCGTTCAGCCGCAGGCTGCTGATGCTGCTTTGTGGCTGCCGGGAGGAGACAGCCTGTCCTATTCTCAGCCCGTTTCATTCGAGATATCCGGCATAGCAGAAAATCTTGAATTCTCGTATCGCGCGTCTCTGCCCCATATCTATCTCGGCGACACCTTTGTCGCTGTTTCAGGAAAAGGAGGGCTCACCCTTCTGGACCACCACGCAGCCCATGAAAGGGTCCTCTTCGAAAAACTGCTCAAAGGCATCGAGACAGAATCCCGGCAGCTCCTCTTCCCAAGACAGGTTCAGGTTTCAGGCAAGGAATACCGCGTTCTGCTTGAACATAAGGAGATAGTCAGGACCTTCGGCATAGAGATTGATGACTTTGGGAACAACACGGTCATTGTGAGGGCAGTGCCTGCAGAGATCGCAGATGCTGACATCCCCGGTCTCCTTTCTGACCTTGCTGCGGGACTTCTCGATGAGCATGCATCAGGCAGGCCCCTGCGTTATGATCTTGCTGCACGGATAGCATGCCACGCTTCAATACGCGGCAGGAAGATCCTCTCCCCGGACGAGCTTTCGAAGCTTCTTGAGGATCTGGAAAAGACAGAGCATCCTGACCAGTGCCCTCACGGCAGACCGACAAGGATCTTCTACTCGCTCCACGACCTGAGCAAACTTTTCAAGCGCACATGAAAGAATGCAGGCTTATCGGTCCTGCATTACTTCTCTTTCTTCGCTCCCTGCCAAGGGGGGACAGAGGGGGGTGGGAATGAAAAAGGTCATTGTCCTGCTCGGTCCAACCGGTGTCGGCAAAACCGGCGCTTCCATCCTTCTTGCCAAAGAACTGAACACTGAGATCATCAGTGCAGACTCCATGCAGATATACCGGCATATGGACATCGGCACGGCCAAACCGTCTGAGGCGGAAAGAGCCAACATCAGGCACCACATGATCGATGTTGTTGAACCTTCCGAGGCATACAGCGCAGGCAGGTATATATCCGACGTTGTTCCGATCATTGAGGGGATTTTTCAGACCGGCAAGACACCAATCATTGTCGGGGGAACAGGACTTTACATCAAGGCAATGACGCGGGGCATATTCAACGGCCCGTCATCAGACCTTGAACTGAGAGAGAGACTGCTTGCCAGGGAAGAAGAGGAAAAGGGGTCTCTTTATGCTCACCTCAGTGAGATCGATCCTGAGACTGCAGGCAGGACCGAACGAAACAATATCCGCAGAATCATCAGGGCGATCGAGGTATGTCTAAAAAGCGGCAGTTCCCTGTCGTCTCTCCAGAAGGATCTTACAAGGCCGTTGCCGTACGATTTTATAAAAATAGGTATTACCCGGGCGAGAGAAGAGCTTTATCAGATGATCGACGCACGCGTGGATGCAATGTTTAAGTCAGGGCTCATTGACGAGGTGAGGTCGATCATGCAGATGAACCCCGACAGAACGCCTTTGCAGGCCATCGGGTACAAAGAGATCGCGAAATATCTGAACCGGGAGATAGACCTTTCGGAGGCTGAACGTCTGATGAAACGGAACTCCCGGAGGTATGCAAAGCGCCAGTTTACCTGGTTCAGACAAGAGGAGGGCATTATCTGGATAGATGTAACAGGCACGAATAATGGCCAGGAGGTCTTTCAGGCAGTAAGGCAGGCCACTGCTGATATCTTTCCTGCAGCAGCAGCTGTATCTCACAAATATGCCCCGAAAGTGCTTGAATAAATGCGCTGAATAATTTATCGTAATAAAAAATATAACGGCAATCTAATAAAAGGGAGACAGGGGATGCCCACTTCAAAAAGTCAAAGTCTGCAGGACAATTACCTCAATCAGTTAAGAAAGGATAAGTTGCCTGTTCTTGTCTATCTTACCAATGGTGTGCGTCTCAAAGGGGTTGTCAAGGCTTTTGACAATTTCGTCATTCTTCTTAAAGATGCAAATCAGCAGCTTGTGTACAAGCATGCGGTCTCAACCATTGTGCCTGAGCGGGACCTTGATATCCGCTTTGACGAGCACAACTAAACGCATCCCTTTTTTATTATCGGACACATTCATCAGGACATGACTATTTTTTGGAGGTATTTATCAGATGCTTAAGGCGATGAGGCACCATGCCAAATATTTGTATTTTCTGTTCTTTATTGTGATCCTGTCTTTCCTCTTCTGGGGAGTGGGTACCGTAGATCAATCAAGCAATGCCCAGATCGTTGCGGAAGTCGGCAAACACAAGATCTCAGCCCAGGACTATGGCAGGGTCTATGACAACTATTACAGGTCTTACCGCGAAGTGTACAAGGAGAAGTTTGATGAGGAGATGCAGAAGAAGCTCAACCTCAAGGACAAGGCCATTGAAACGCTTGTAGGGCAGACCATCCTGCTCATAGCTGCTGCAGAGAACGGGGTCAGGGTGAGCGACGGCGAAGTAAAAGAGGCAATTCTGAACGAGCCTGTTTTTACGAAGAACGGTGCTTTTGACAGTGAGATCTATCAGAACACGCTCCGTCTTTCGAGGCTTACCCCGGGCGTTTACGAGTCGAACAAGAGAGAAGAGCTGATTATACAAAAGATGAGCAGGCTGATACAGACTGCCGCAATCACTCCTGATGTCGGGTTTGATAATATTTCTGCTGATGAGCAGACAAAGAAGATGATAAAGGACGCCATGATCAAGGATGCACAGGAAAAAGTTGTCAGATCCTATATAGAGGGCATGAAAAAGAAACTTAAGGTGAAGATCAATGCCGAGCTCCTCTGATGGGAACACCTGACGGCAGGGAATAGCTTATCTCGTTAACGCGGGAGCCGGTTGTAAAGCGCTCCTTTGTCTCCCCCCTCCTTTTTTTATTTCACTATGTAACGTAAGGGCATCTGGATATGAGCAGAAAGAGAGCTACATTTAATTTCTCAAAGAGAGAAAGGCCAGACCGTGATCGGCCAAAATCCGGTGACGAATGGATCTGCGGGCTCAATCCTGTGCTCGAAGCTGTCAGGGCCGGCAGAGAAGTCCGCAGGGTATTCCTTGCTTTCTCACGAAGAGACAGGGCAGACATTGAAAAGGAGCTGTCAGGCAGGGGTATAGCCGTCCAGAAAGTTGACCTTCAGTTTTTTGATGAACGGTTTCATAAGGGGCATCAGGGGATTGCGGCAACCGTAGAGCCCCGAGCTTATGCTGATTTTCATGACCTCATAGAAATTCCCCGGATCAAGAAAGAGGTCCCCCTTTTTCTTATTATTGACAGCATTGAGGACCCGAGAAATTTTGGTTCGATCCTGAGAGTTGCTGATGCAGGCGGTGTGCATGGCGTGGTGATACAGTCGCATCGATCAGCATCTCTGACGCCAGAGGCTGTCAAGGCATCTGCAGGGGCATCAGAGCATGTAGTGATATCCATGGTCCCGAACATCAAGCATGCAATCAGTTCGATGAAGGAGTCCGGAGTTACTATTGTCGGTGCTGAGGCTGAAGGAGATAAGGAAGTATGGGATGTGGATTTCACGGGTTCTGTCGCATTGGTTGTCGGCTCAGAGGCCGAGGGGATGCGCAGAACCGTGAAGGAACACTGTGACTATATTGTAAAACTCCCTATGCGGGGAAAAGTTAACTCGCTCAATGCCTCAGTTGCTACAGGAGTCATCATTTTTGAGATAATGCGCCAAAGGATGCAAAGGGACAAGGTTTGTAAAGAAAAAAAAGTATAATCCTGCGAGGCCTTGTTTTTTTCTGGTTGACTGTACTATAATCGTACCCTTATATTACATATTTCTGAAACACCTATAGGTTTACTATTGCCTTTTTCAGGCATTTTGGTTTTTTCGGCATTGCCGACGTAGCTCAGTTGGTAGAGCAGTTGATTTGTAATCATCAGGTCGGGGGTTCGAATCCCTTCGTCGGCTCCAGGATAGCAGCAGCGATTGGGGATTGGGTTTTAGGGGTTGGTATGAAGACTTAACTGCCAATCCCCGACTACCAATCCCTGATGCAATACGGAGAGGTACCCGAGTGGCCAAAGGGGACGGGCTGTAAACCCGTTGGCTTCGCCTACGGAGGTTCGAATCCTCCCCTCTCCACCAGTACCGTGGACCTGATTATTGTTGTGGTAGCGAAGAGGATGCTGCGATGAAGCAAGTAAGCAAGCTATCCTTATTGACAGTACGTTAGCTGTATGCGGGAGTAGCTCAGTGGTAGAGCGTCAGCCTTCCAAGCTGAGGGTCGCGGGTTCGAATCCCGTTTCCCGCTCCATGAGCAGTAATATGCCCATGTAGCTCAGTCGGCAGAGCACTTCCTTGGTAAGGAAGAGGTCACCGGTTCGATTCCGGTCATGGGCTCCAGAAAAGATATTTAAGAACTCTGCAGGCTTTGGCAGTGCCGGCCGGCAGCGCAAGGAGGCGAAATGGCAAAGGCAAAATTTGAGAGGACAAAACCGCATTGCAACGTGGGGACGATCGGACACGTAGACCACGGCAAGACGACGCTGACCGCAGCAATCACCAAGGTGTTGGCGATGAAGGGACAGGCGAC
>JACRMT010000023.1 GCA_016214855.1 Nitrospirota bacterium
ACGTCATACGTTGCTCTTGACTGCTTCTCTGTCTCGGTGATACCCTTCTTCATGGTGGTGGCTCCTTCCTTTGTTGTTTGGTCGCAACTTGAAAGGATACACCGCCTTCTATCTATTTACACACTTTTTGATTGTATCTCGCAGTCTTTCCAGATGCTGCTTATGCCTTTAGCACCTTACTCAGCTTATATTTTCCCCATTTTGCCAATTAATTCAATATGTTTTTTCATATATCAGTTGGTCTTTAGCAGATCTTATCCATGATCAGGTACTCACTACCATGCCACTGGCCCCCATATTGACAAGTTAATGAGTATCGAATAAACTTAACCTATAGTTACAATTTTAGACAGGAGGTTATTTATGGTTAACAAGAGAATGCGATTATTTGTTCTGACTTCGATGATAGCAATGGTTCTTCTTGGAACGGCAGGGCTGTCATTTGCAGAAAAGCCTACAGTCCTGGCTCCATGCAAACAGTGTCACCAGCCTGAAAAAGACCTGGTCAGGGGCACTCTCGTATCTGTCTCGGAAAAATTCAAGACCATCAATGTCCAGGTGGGGCAGAAACTCGTATGGATAATCAATTATGGCGATGATCTGAAGATCACCGGCGCCGACAAACTCTTGTCTGTCTCCAAGGATAAAGAGATCGGCATCAGGTTCACCGGCGACGAGAAGAAACCCTATGCTGTAAGCCTTACGGTAAAGCCGCCGGCAAAGGTCGCTCCCGAAAAGCTCGTTACTGCTGACGAGATATCAAAGCTTGTCGCTATGGGCCCTGAAAAAGGCAGCTATCTGCTCGTTGATTCAAGACCCAAGCCGAGATTCAACGAGGGGCATATCCCTCATGCGGTATCCCTCGATAACACCAAATTCGACGAACTGAAAGACAAAATGCTGCCAAAGGAGAAGGATAGACTCATTATCTTCTACTGCGGCGGCGTAACCTGAAGGTTGAGCCCAGAGTCTGCCCGTCGGGCAGAAGTAGCAGGCTACACTAACGTCAAGGTATTTCACGAAGGGATCCCCGTATGGAAAAAGGCCGGCAAACTCATAGTTTCAGAATCTGCAGCTCTCAAAGACCTTATGGACAAGGATATTGCCCATGTACTTATCGACCTTCGGGATGCCGGGGAAGCTGAGAAAAGCTTTATCCCGGGAGCAGTCTCCATTCCTGCAAAAGACCTGTCAGTAGCAAAAGACAAGTTCCCTGGCGACAAGTCGGCACCTATTATCCTCTATGCAGACAAGCTTGATGAAGAAGCATTTAAGGCAGTCAGAAGCTGGGGATACGGCAATACGTCTCTGCTGAACGGCGGCCTTGCCTCCTGGACAAAGGATGGCGGCAAGGCGGAGAAAGGTAAACTCGCTACAATCATATCGTATGTGCCAAAACCAAGACCCGGCGAAATAGCGATCGAAGAATTCAAGGCAATTGCAGAAAAGGGTTCTCCTGACAAGATTATTCTTGATGTCAGAGAAGCTGATGAAACCGCGAACGGCATGATCAAGAGAGCCACCAATATTCCTGAGAGCACTGTTAAGAACAGGCTCAAGGAACTGCCAAAGGACAAGGAGATCATCACGCATTGCGCCACGGGCATTCGTGCTGAAAACGTCTTTGAGGATCTCAAGGAAGCAGGCTTTAAGACCCGTTTTTTGAACGCAGTTATCCAGATCGACAAAGACGGGAAATACGAGATAACAAAAAAATAGTATTCGGACGATAAACAAGGAAGGCAAGCTATGAGCTGCCTTCCTTGTTTATCAACCGCGCAGAGACAAAGCGTTTTCAGCAGATTTCTTTGTATACGCATTTTGTGCTTATCCACCCTAATGTATTTCCGCTGCTGCTTATTCATGAGCACTTTACATTTCCTGCAATAATCCCGCAAAATCAACAAGATAAATATGTATGCGGGATAGGATCGTTCATCCATAAAACATCATAATGGAAGATAAAAACAAGACAAAAGATCAGCTCATTGCCGAACTGACTGAAATGCGCCAACAGGCCGCGGAGATGGAAAAGCTCAGGGCCAAGTTCAACCGTGTCCAGAAGATGATGAGAGAGGCTGTTGTGCGGGCAAATGACGAAAAGGCAAAGACTGAGGCTATCATAGCAACCCTGGGAGATGGGATCAGCATTCAGGACATTCACTACAAGGTCCTTTTTCAGAATGAGCAGCACAAGCGGCTTGTCGGCGATCATGCCGGTGAATACTGTTACAGGGCCTATCAGAAAAAGGACCATGTTTGCGCGGGATGTCATCTGTCGCTTTCTTTCAAAGATGGAAAAATTCACAAGAAAGAGCAGTTCAGGATTACCGATAGCGGCAAAATCTATTACGAGATCATCTCATCTTCGTTGCGAAATGCGCGTGGCGAGATTGTCGCCGGCATTGAGGCAGTCAGGGATATAACCGAACGCAAGAATGCGGAGATGGAAAAAGAGGATCTCATTGCGCAGCTGAAAGAAGCACTTGAAAATATCAACACATTAAAAGGTAATGATCCCCATGTGTGCATGGTGCAGGAAAGTCCGCGACGACAGGGGTTACTGGAGTCAGGTGGAAATGTATGTTGAAAAGCACACTGAAGCGCTTTTCACTCATGGAATATGTCCTGACTGCATAGAGAAAGTTAAGAAAGAGGAGGCCGACAGCCAGTAAGATATGCCTCAGCCTGAGGCACAGATTTTCTGAACCTTTTCAAATGATGCCACTTGTTAGCGAAAAACTCTTTTCTGTCCTTCCCAACCTGCTCAGACTCTCCTGGGAAGCAGGCAAGGCCATTCTTGAAGTCTACAACTCTGACTTTGCTGTCGAGCAAAAGGACGATAAAAGCCCGCTTACGCTTGCGGACAGACGCTCGCACGAGATTATAGCCGTGGAGCTTGCGGCCTTACAGGACTGGCCCCTCCCCCTGCTGAGCGAGGAGGGAAGGAATATATCCTATGAAGAACGGAAGATCTGGGATATGTTCTGGCTTGTCGACCCGCTCGACGGGACCAGGGAGTTCGTCAAGCGCAACGGCGAATTTACCGTGAACATCGCACTGATACAGAACGGCAGACCTCTGCTCGGCGTCATATACATCCCGGTGAAGAATGTTTTCTATTTTGCAGCAGAAAATCTCGGAGCGTTCAAGCTGGAGAATGGCGATGTGCTGTTATCCCAGTCCATTGACAGAATCCTCAAATGTTCAATAAAACTTCCTCTTGCCCCTTGCCTCTTGCCCCTTGCCTCTCGCGTTACGGTCATCGGCAGCCGTTCACCTATGTCACCGGAAACAGAACAGTTCATCAATGACTTGAGGACAAAATATAAAAAGGTCGATTTTCTGGCAGCAGGGAGTTCCCTCAAGTTTTGTCTGATCGCTGAAGGCAAGGCAGACATTTATCCACGGTTTGGCCCTACCATGGAATGGGACACAGCAGCAGGACAGGCGATTGTGGAACAGGCAGGCGGCAGGGTCCTCAGGGCGGGCTCACGAGAGCCCCTGTCTTACAATAAAGAGAACCTTCTTAATCCAAGCTTTATCGTGTACAGATCGTAACAGCCTTTTCCTCTGCCTCTCGTGACGCTGCGCCTTATAAGAGCCCTGCTTTCGTTTGCCCTTTATGCGGATTAGGCGCCTATATCTTTATGGCGCGGTCTCTTGCCTGCCTGAAGCACCTTTTTCCTGAGTCTGATGGACTGGGGCGTTATCTCGACCAATTCGTCTTCTTTGAGGAATTCTATTGCCTGCTCAAGGCTCATGAGTTTCTGGGGTATGAGCTGGAGCGCCTCATCCGCGCCTGACGCCCGCATATTCGTCATCTTCTTTTCCTTGATAACGTTCACGTCAAGGTCATTGTCCCGGGAATTCTCACCGATGATCATGCCCTCGTATACCGGAACATTTTCCTGGACAAAAAGTGTGCCGCGGGGCTGGAGATGGAAAAGTGCATAAGTCGTTGTTTTGCCGGCCCTGTCTGCAACGAGAGCGCCGGTCTGACGCTTTGATATGGGCCCCTGCCAGGGTTCATACCCGTCAAACAGATGGTTCAGCAGTCCGGTGCCGCGCGTGTCCGTCAGGAACTGGGAACGGAATCCGATAAGCCCGCGCGAAGGTATCCGGAACTCGACCCGTACTCTCCCGTGGCCGTTGTTCTGCATCTTCTGCATCCTTCCCCTGCGCATACCGGCCTGCTGGGTAACAACGCCGACATACTCCTCGGGCACGTCTATCACCAGCATCTCCATCGGCTCATGCACCTTGCCGTTGATCTCTTTTGTGATGGTCTCGGGCATGGAAACAGAAAGCTCGTATCCTTCCCTTCTCATCATCTCGATGAGGATTGCGAGCTGCAGTTCGCCCCTGCCCATAACCCTGAAGGCGTCCATGTTGCTGAAATCAACCTTGATCGAAACATTATAGAGAAGCTCTTTTTCGAGTCGTTCCCTGATATTTCTTGACGTTACATATTTCCCTTCCTTGCCTGCAAAGGGAGAAGTGTTCACCGCAAAGACCATGGATATGGTCGGTTCATCAACCGTGATGCGCGGAAGAGGCTTCGGGTTATCAATATTTGTTATCGTATCGCCGATGTTTATACCTTCAATGCCCGCAAGAGCGACAATGTCGCCCACAGAGGCCTCTTTGATATCAACTCGGTCAAGACCCTGAAAACCATAGAGCTGTGTCACCTTTGTCTTGATGGTCTCTCCATCGCTGTTCACAACAGCCACCCATTCTCCAACCTTTACGGTTCCGGAAAAGACCCTGGCGATCGCAAGCCTGCCCACATAGTCGTTGTAATCGATGTTCGTAACTAAAAGCTGGAGCACTCCGTTCTCGTCTCCCTGAGGAGCCGGAATGGTATTCAATATCAGCTCAAAAAGCGGCTTCAGATCATTATTTTCTTCGTTCAGGTCGAGCTTTGCCGTGCCCAGCTTTGCGTTCGTATAGGCGATCGGGAAATCCAGCTGGTCCTCGGTTGCATCGAGGTCGATGAAGAGATCATAGACCTCGTTCAGCACATCCTGAATGCGTGCATCAGGCCTGTCTATCTTGTTGACCACAATGATGGGCGGGAGATTAAGTTCGAGCGCCTTTTTCAGCACGAACCGTGTCTGCGGCAGCGGACCTTCCGAGGCGTCAACAAGGAGAAGAACGCCATCGACCATCTTGAGCGTTCGCTCTACTTCGCCGCCAAAATCGGCATGGCCGGGCGTGTCAATGATATTGATCCTCGTGCCGTGATAGTCCACCGCAGTGTTCTTTGCCATGATCGTAATGCCGCGCTCGCGTTCCAGATCAATATTGTCCATGACCCGCTCCTGCACCCTCTCGTTCTCCCGAAAGGTACCGGACTGCCTGAGCATGCCGTCAACAAGCGTCGTCTTGCCATGGTCAACATGGGCTATAATTGCTATGTTTCTCAAATTCTCGCGTTTCATTGCTACCTCATTTTATTTAAAATATCTCCGGGTCCGCAAACAGGCATAACTATCGCATCGAAGTACATTTCCGGGATTTACGGCCAGGAGTGACTACAGGTTCATAGTTTACTGGGCTTGACACGGAAAAAGCAACTAAAGGCATGCCGTTATCCCGAACTAGGGATCAAAACAAACGACGCGCGCTAAAATGCGGAGATTGCCAGCCTGGCGAGCAGCAGGAGCTTTGACGGCAATATGCCGATGAAAAGCACTGCAGCGGCAGTTACGGTAAATACCAGCACCAATCCCGGAGAACTGTTCAGCTGTACGGTCTCTTTCGGCTCTTTCATGTACATAAGCATAACGATTCTGAGATAAAAGTATGCGGATATGGCACTAAAGAGAACTGCGATAATCACAAGCCAGGTGTAACCGGCACTGATGGCAGACATAAAGAGGTAGAACTTGCCCATAAACCCTGCCATAGGCGGTATGCCGGTAAGCGAGAACATGAAGATGAGCATAAGTGCTGCTGCCGTCGGGTGGGTCTTGGCAAGCCCCTCATAATCAGTAATCTCCTCTCCCTTGAACCCTTCTGTCCTGAGCATGACGATAATGGCAAAAGCGCCGATATTCATAAATGCGTATATGAACATATAGTTCAGCACGCTCGCCATGCCGTCAGGAGTTCCTGCTATGATACCGACAAGCATGTACCCGGCATGTGCGATCGAGGAGTAAGCCAGCATCCTCTTGATATTCGTCTGTGAAAGGGCAACGATGTTTCCGACAGCCATGGTGAGGATCGCTATCGGAATGAATATCACAGCCCAGTCAATACGAACGGAGCCGAATGCGGTGAGAAAAACCCGGCCGAGCACAGCAAACCCTGCTGCCTTTGGCCCGACTGACATGAATGAGGTTATTGGCGTGGGGGCTCCCTCATATGCATCAGGTGCCCACATATGAAACGGCACCGCAGCGATCTTGAAGGAAAAAGCAGCGGCAAACAGGATCATCGAAAGCATCAGCACAGGATTTGAAGCAAGATTGGTTTTCACGATATATGCTGCTATGTCCCTGAGGTTCGTCGTGCCGGTGAGCCCGTAGATCATTGACGTTCCATACAGGAGCATAGCTGATGCAAAGGCGCCCAGGAGCAGATATTTCATGGCAGCTTCGTTCGACTTGATATCATACCGGATGAAGCCGGCAAGGATATACGTGCTCAGGGCCATAAGCTCAAGACCAAGATAGAGAACGATGATATCGGCTGCAGATGCCATAAGCATCATACCGAGCGTTGCAAAGAGGATAAGGCTGTAGTATTCGCCGAAGTTGATCTTCACGGTCTCGAGGTATTTCGAAGACATCAGGACCGTAAGAATCAGATTGACGAGAAAGATGAGCTTGAAGAAGGTACTGTACCCGTCAGAGATATACATGCCGCCAAAGGTCGTGCCCAGGGAACCTACAAGCGTAAAAGAGGCAGCGCTCGCGCCGATGATCGTAAGAAATCCGATCGTCTCCTTCCTCTTGATCACAAGCTCAGCCATGAGCATGACGATCGCCATAACCGTCATCACCATTTCAGGCATCACAGGCGTAAGGTTAGGCATTGTCAGGGGCATCTATAGTAATCCTCCGGTCTCATTTCAAGATCTGCGTAATAACATTCGCCGCCACTGCCGGTGCGCTGCCACCGTTCACCCTCTCAAGAAGGTGCTGTACTGACGGATGCATAAAGCTCAGATAAGTGTTCGGATAAATGCCGATCCAGAATATCAGGACAACCATTGGAAGAAGCGTCATCAGTTCTCTTGTTGTTATGTCCTGAAGTCCTGCAACTTTTTGACTCGTCTCCATAAAAAATACCCGCTGATAAAGCCAGAGCATGTACCCTGCGCCGATGATAATACCTGATGCCGAGAGCACTCCGGCCCACTGACTGGCCTTAAATCCGCCAAGGAGAATGAGGAACTCTCCCACAAAACCGTTTGTCGCAGGCAGGCCTATGGACGCAAAGGTAAAGACAATAAAGAGCGAGGAGTATATCGGCATTACCGAGGCAACACCGCCATAATCAGCGATAACCCTCGTATGCGTCCTTTCATAAATGATGCCGACGCTTAAGAACAGGGCGCCGGTAACAATGCCGTGGTTCAGCATCTGCAGTATCCCGCCCTCAACGCCCTGTGTGTTCAGGGCAAAGATGCCGAGGGTCACAAACCCCATGTGGCTGACGGAACTGTAAGCGATAAGCCTTTTCAGGTCGGTCTGTGCAAGACAGATGATGCCGCCGTAGATGATGGCTATTACCGACAGTACGAGCATTACCGGTGCCATCTCACGGGAAGCATCGGGCAGAAGCGGCAGCGAGAACCTGAGAAAACCGTATGCGCCCATCTTGATAAGCACGGCAGCAAGGATGACACTGCCGGCAGTCGGCGCCTCGGTATGTGCATCAGGCAGCCAGGTATGCACCGGGAACATCGGCACCTTCACGGCAAAGGCTGCAAAGAATGCCCAGAAGAGCATCAGCTGCATCTTGTACGGATAAGCCTTTGTCATAAGCTCAAGAATACTAAAGGTCCTGCCTGCATAGAAATAGAGTACCATGATACCGACAAGCATCAGCACGCTACCGACAAGGGTGTACAAGAAGAACTTTATGGCGGCATAAACCCTGTTCGGTCCGCCCCATACACCGATAAGCAGGTACATCGGGATGAGCATAGCCTCCCAGAACAGATAGAAAAGCATGAAATCAAGGGAGCAGAAGACCCCGATCATGGCGCTTTCGAGCACCAGAATACAGATGAAGAATTCCTTCATCTTCATCCTGACCGATTCCCAGGAGATCAGCACGCTGAGGACCGTGACGAGCGTCGCCAGAAGGACAAAAAGCACGCTGATACCATCGAGTCCAAGATGGTAATTCATGTTCAGGATCGGTATCCATGCATAGTGTTCGGCAAACTGCATCATATGCGTTGATTTATCGAAATGGGTAAAGAGAAAGATGGAGAGGAGAAACGTTGCAACGCTAATGAGAAGGCTCACCAGCTTGATCGCCTGCTCATTCGTCCGATTGATGAACAGGAGAAAGGCCGCCCCGACCAGCGGCCAGCAGATCAGCATGCTCAGTATCGGAAATCCCAATGCGTTATTCATCGTCTGTTCCATCCTCTACCTCAGGAGCATCATGGCAATAATCAGCAGAATACCGGTTGCCATAATAGTCGCATAGTGCTGCATAAGCCCTGTCTGAATTCGCCTCAGTCCGGAACTGAAGGCAGCAATCGCATTCGGCACGCCATTGACAATAGCCTCGATGATCCGTGCGTCCGTGACCCCTATCAGAACGTTCTTTGCGATCCAGATAGTCGGTCTGATGATTATGAGGTCGTAAAGTTCATCAACATAATACTTGTTAAAGAGAATCCTGTGAACAGCAGCAAACTGCTGGCTTATCCTTGCAGGCAGTTCGGGTCTGACCAAATACATGAAATAGGCAAGACCGATTCCCGCAAGTCCTACCATTACAGATATGCCCATGACCATCCATTCCTCTGCATGTGTGCCATGCCCCTCCGGATGTCCCAGCACCGGTTTCATGAACTCGGTGAAATGGGCGCCGCCGCCGACGAGATGGGGAATACCGACCCACCCTGCTGCCACCGCACCGATGCAGAGGAGCATCAGCGGTACGGTCATGGACTTCGGCGACTCATGGAGATGGTGCTCCTGCTCGTGTGTCCCTCGAAATGGGCCATGGAATGTCAGGAATATAAGCCTGAAGGAATAGAATGCCGTAAGGAACGCTACCAGTGTGCCGATTGCCCAAACAAATTTTCCGACAGGACTCGGGCCTGAATAGGCGAGCCAGAGGATCTCGTCCTTGCTGAAAAATCCTGCAAGACCCGGTATTCCCGAGATACTGAACGAGGCGATCAGCATGGTGATATAGGTGACCGGCATATATTTTTTAAGGTTTCCCATCTTCTGGATATTGAGTTCTCCGCCCATGGCATGCATGACGCTTCCTGCACAGAGGAAGAGGAGCGCCTTGAAAAATGCATGCGTATACAGATGGAATACCCCGGCAGTATATGCGCCGACCCCGCAGGCCAAAAACATATAGCCGAGCTGGCTTACCGTCGAATATGCAATGATCCTTTTCAGATCATTCTGCACAAGACCGATGGTTGCCGCAAAGAGCGAGGTTATTGCTCCGGTGAGAGCAACGACCATAAGCGCAGTCTCTGACAGGCTGAAGATGGGACTGCAGCGTGCAACAAGAAATACACCGGCAGTGACCATGGTTGCTGCATGAATGAGCGCGCTGACCGGTGTAGGGCCCTCCATGGCATCAGGCAGCCAGACATGGAGCGGCATCTGTGCCGATTTTCCGACCGAGCCACAGAAGAGCAGGAGCGCTATGAGTGTCATGAGATGCACGTCAAAGCCGAGGAAGTTCACACTTGTGTTTGCAAAGCTGCCCGCCTGGCTGAAGACCGGCTCATAATATACATTGCCGAAGGTGATGAATATCATAAAGATACCGATGCCGAAGCCGAAGTCGCCGAAACGGTTCACAATGAACGCCTTCTTGCCTGCATCAGACGCTGACTTCTTATTGAAATAATAGCCGATCAGGAAGTAGGAACAGAGACCCACGCCTTCCCATCCGAAGTAGAGCTGCAGAAAGTTGTTTGCCATGACAAGCATAAGCATCGAGAAGGTGAAGAGGCTAAGATAGGAGAAGAAGCGATAATAGCCGGGATCGCCATGCATGTACCCAACCGAGTAGATATGGATCAGCAGGCTGCAGGTCGTTACCACGATAAGCATTACAACTGTGAGCTGGTCGATGAGGAACCCTACCGATACCTTGAACCCTCCGGAGAGTATCCAGGTGAATACATCATAGTTGATCTTTGCGCCGGAAAGCACATCCGTGAGCGCCATCACCGCAACAACCCAAGACCCGGCCACGGCCGCGATAGAGACCCAGTGCGCATTTTCCTTCAGTAATTTCCTGCCGAAAAGGATGTTGATCAAAAAAGCGGCAAGCGGCAGGAACGGTATCATTACATAAAGGTTCATTCGGTTATCCCTTCATCTCATTCATTTCATCGACATGTGCTGTCTGCTTGTTCCTGAACAGTGCAAGGATGATCGCAAGCCCTATTGCCGCTTCTGCTGCTGCTACCGTAATGATAAAAAAAACAAGAATATGGCCGCGCATATCCTGCAGATAGTGGCTGAATGATACAAGGCTGATATTCACCGCGTTCAGCATCAACTCAACCGACATGAACATGATGATAACATTCTTCCTGGTGAGGAAGCCGAACATGCCTATCATAAAAACCGCTGCACTCAGGATCAGATACCAGTTCAAAGGAACCATCATTAACTCCTCAGCTTCCTTTTTGCAAGGACTATCGCACCGACGACAGCCACAAGCAGGATCAGGGATGCTATTTCAAAGGGGAACAGATACTCGGTATACAGGAGCCTTCCCAGGGCCTTTGTGTGCGTCTCACTCCTGACAGCTTCAATGGTATGTTTGCCAACCGGCCCTTGAATATAGGACCCGAGCGCAGACACGATAGAAACAAAGAGCAGTCCGGTAACAAACAGTCCGGCAGGCCATGAGCCGACAAATTGTTTGATCGAGATCTCTTCCTTCAGATTGAGCAGCAGGACCACAAAAAGGAATAGGACCAGGATCGCGCCGGCATAGACAATTATCTGGATCGCCGCAATGAACTCAGCATTCAGGAAGAGGTACAGGCCTGCGATATGGAAGAAAAGCAGCAGCATCCACATCACACTGTGCACCGGGTTCCTGCGCGTTACGACAAGCAGCGACAGCACGATGATCGTAACTGCATAATAGCCGAAGAAAAGTTGTTGCAGCATGCCTATCGTTTTTCCTTTCCGGGTATTTTGCTGAACATTGCCTGTTCAGGGTTGCCCTTGAAGTCTTCGGTCAGGGGCCTCCAGAATTTCTTAAAATACTGTTTCCCTTTTTCACCTTCGAAATACTTGTCCCAGTTTGAAAGCAGACTCTCCTTGTTCATATAAAATGCATCTCTCGAGTAGTTGGAATATTCATAGTGCTCGCTCAGGGTTATGGCGCCAAAAGGGCAGGCCTCAACACAAAAGCCGCAGAAGATGCACCGGGCTACGTCGACCTCATACCGGTCAACGACCTTGTTATGGTCTTCGCCCTCTGTTGTATAGATATGAATGCACTGCGACGGACAGTAGGCTCCGCAAAGACCGCATCCCACACACTTCATTCTTCCCGTATTATCTTTGGCAAGCGCATGCAGGCCGCGGTACCCGGGCTGAGCCGGCACCTTTACAAGCGGATACCGTCGTGTAACTGCCGGCTTGAAAAGTGTCCTGAACGTAAGAGCCATGCCCTTCAGTATCTCGGTAAAAAACATTATTTTTATCAAAGAATTCTTCATCAGAACCATCCCATGATCTTCAGCGTGCCGGTAAATACAATGTTCACCAGGGCAAGCGGAATGAGGACCTTCCATCCAATGTTCATAAGCTGATCGTAGCGGTACCGTGGAAGCGTTGCTCGCACCCAATAATACAGGAACATAAAGAAGTAGACCTTGCCGAGAAACACTACAACCCAGACGATCGGCGGCAGCTGGGACAGAAACGGCAGGAGGTCCATAACAAATTTCGGCAATGTCCAGCCGCCAAGAAAACAGAGCGTACCTATGGCGGACATGATGAGCATCCCTGTGTACTCGCCAAGGAAGAACATGGCAAACCTGAAGCCGCTGTATTCGGTAAAATATCCGGCCACCAGCTCGCTTTCTGCCTCAGGGAGGTCAAAGGGCAGCCGGTTCGTTTCTGCGAACATAGCAACAAAAAAGACAAAGAACCCAAGCACCTGCGGAATGGCATAGAAACCTGCAGGGTAGTTGTGCTGAGCTTTCACGATCTCTGTCAAATTAAGGGAGCCTGACATGATCATGACGCCGACCAGGCTCAGGCCCATGGCAATCTCATAGCTGATAACCTGCGAAGCTGACCTCAGACCGCCGAGGAATGAATATTTTGATCCTGAAGACCACCCTGCCATCACAATGCCATATGCGCCAAGAGATGACATGGCAAGAAGAAAGAGAAGGCCGACATTGATATTCGCCACCGCAAAACCATCAAAGAAAGGCAATACCGAAAGAGAGGTGAGCGCAGACACAAAAAATATAACAGGAGCCAGATAGAATATCGGTTTGTCCGCAGTTGCCGGTATGATATCTTCTTTGAAAAAGAGCTTTACCCCGTCAGCGATAGGCTGCAGCAAGCCAAACCAGCCCACTTCTCTCGGACCCAGTCTGAACTGCATAAAGCCGATGACCTTTCTCTCCCAATAGGTGGCATAGGCAACATGCAGAAGTGTTATGCCAATGACAATCGCAACCTTTACAAGAATAATAACAATATTGGTCAGCATCATGCCGAGAAACGGAGCAAGGATCGGTTCAAGGAAGCTGTTCATGCAGTCACCTTTTCTATGGCTATCTCTATGCTGTCCAGACAGGGGGCCTTGGTTACGGGATCAAGAATGCAGTCAGTAAGCCTGAACGCACCTTTGCCCTCGAAGTTGTTGCCGACCTTGACTGACGAACGGTCGCCGTCCTTTTCAATGGCAACAAAAAGGGCAAGGGAACCTGTTTTCGTCTTGACCCGTACAACGTCTCCCTCGGTAAGTGAGAGCATCTGCGCTGTCTCTGCACTGATCCTGGCCACTGACTGGGGATAGATGTTGATAAGCGCAGGTGCTTTTGTGCTCATTGTGCCTGAATGAAAAAGCGGCTTCTCGATCTTCAGATAAAGTTTGCCTGTCGCCGCAGCGGGTGCAGATCTGTCAATCAGTATATCTTCCTTCGCGTCACGCAGAGGCTCACCTTTATAGGGATAGATATTGTCGCCATTCTCTATGTCTTCATACGTCAGATCCCGGTGAAGCGGAGACACTCTTGTTGCCTCATGGAACACATCTTCTGCTCTCCTATAGTCCATGCCGTATCCCATATTCTTTGATATTTCAGCGATGATCTTCCAGTCATCCATGCCCTCTCTGTGCACAGACTTCCGTACGCGCTGGATTCTGCGTTCCATATTCGTAAATGTGCCGTCTTTTTCTGCCCAGCTCAGTGCGGGGAGCACAACATCTGCAAGCTTGGCTGTTTCCGTAAGGAAGATGTCCTGCACAACCAGAAAGTCGAGCTTCCTGAATGCTGCTTCGACCCTGCCCGAGTCCGGGATATTGCAGAGAGGATTTTCACCCATTACATAGACAGCCTTGAGGCTTCCCTGCTCAGCAGCATCCACCATCTCAAAGAGATTGAGTCCCGGCTTTTCAGATAATTCGGTGTGCCAGACATTCTCACATTTCTTTCTGAACTCGGGGTACGCAACAGGCCGGTATCCGGGAAGGATATCCGGTGCACAGCCCATGTCAAGGGCACCCTGCTCATTGGCTTTTTCTGAAAGAAGGTAGATCCTTCCATTGGCAAGATAATTTATCGCCGAGAGCAGGAGCAGCTTATAGCTTCCTCCTGCGCTCTGGACAATATCCTTGCCGATAACAAGGCTGAATGTTGCTGCTGCAGCAAGCAGATCAACAAACACTGAAAGCTCGCTTACCGTTACACCGGTCTTGTCGGTTACCTCAGCAGCCGAAATCGTAATATCTTTTATTTTTGCTTCAAGGGCCGCATTTGATCCTGGCAGACCTTTCTTTTCCCTGAGTGCGGTCACAATCCCTTCCAGCAGGGCCGTTTCTGTCTGCAGTCTTGGCAGGAGTTTCGTTGGATCAAAATTTCTAAGACCATCTATGCTGCCGATCGTCAGGACATTGCCGTTTCTTCTTGCACAAGCCCTTATCTGAAGACCAAGAATAGGGTTCATGGTGGTCGGATCTCCGCCGATCACCATGACCGTATCGGAGTTTGCCAGTCCTGAGATGATGTTCGCTGTTGCACCCTGGCCAAAGATATTCTCAATAAAGCTCTGGGCCCCCGCGAATCCGGTCCGTGCAGTAGTGTCTATATTGTTCGTGCCCACTGCAGCACGCATGAACTTCTGAAAGAGATAGTTGTCCTCATTTGTACACCGCAAGGAAGCAATACCTGCGATCGCCTGGCTGCTGAACATGACCTTTATATTACTGAGCTTTTTCGCAACAAGGGTTATCGCTTCTTCCCAGGTCGCTTCAACAAGCGTTCCGTTCTTCCTGATAAGCGGTGTAGTGAGCCTATCCTTGCTGCCGACAAATTCGTAACCGAACCTTCCACGGGAGCAGAGCATGCCGTTGTTCACAGCAGAGCCGAGCTTCGGTATCACCCTCATAATAACGTCATCACGCACCTGAGCCACAACCGTACAACCGACACCGCAGTACGGACATACGGTCTCATGCTGTTCCTTTACCTGCCAGGGCCGATAACTGTGCCTGTGGAGTCTTGACATGATCGCGCCTACCGGACAGACCGAGACACAATTGCCGCAGTACTCGCAGTCGAATTTCCCGCCGGAAAACGGCTCGATATGTGAGTGTCCGCCGCGGTCAATAACTGCAATGGCCGAGGCACCCTGCCGGCCTTCACACATCCTGACACACCGCGTGCACATGATGCAGCGCTCCATATTCCTGACGATCGCAGAGTCTGCCAGACTCTCTTTTACTTTTCTTTTCTTCTCTTTGAATCTCCCCTTTGCAGGGCCGTATTTTTCAACAAGGTCCTGGAGGTCGCACTCGCCCGCTTTATCGCAGTAGGGACAATCGAGCGGGTGATTGATAAGCAAAAACTCAAGTATGCCGCGCCGCACATCAGCAATCTGCTCTGTCTCGGTCCTGACTACCATGCCGTCAGTCACCATAAGTGTGCAGGCAGTCTGAAGCCTCGGCATCTTTTCAACTTCAACGAGACAGAGTCTGCAGCCGCCATATTTTTCGAGCTGCTCGTGATAGCAGAGCGTCGGAATTTTGATGCCTGCAGAGCGCGCAGCCTCAAGGACGGTCACAGCCTTTTCAAGCTTTATTTCCTTCCCGTTTATCGTTATTGTTATGATTTTCATCCGTTCACCGTGCATTTCTTCTCTTTAATATGATCCTCGAACTCCGGTCTGAAATGCTTGATGAAATTTTGAACAACACAGGCTGCACCATCGCCAAGCGGACAGAACGTTTTACCGAGCATATTCCCTGCAACAGACAGCAGCAGATCAATATCTCCCTCCGCGCCATGGCCTTCTTCGATGCGCCCGAGAATGGCACGCAGCCAGCCGGTTCCTTCCCGGCAAGGCGTGCATTTGCCGCAGGACTCATGCTCGAAAAACTTCAGGGCCCGGTGACACACCTTGACAAGACAGACAGACTCATCCATAACAATGACCGCACCTGAACCAAGCATGCTGCCATGCTTAGGCATATTCACAAAATCCATGGGGCAATCTATCTTGTCAGGAGGAAGCACAGGCGTTGATATTCCGCCGGGGATCACGGCCTTAAGCTTCTTTCCCCCCTTGATGCCTCCGCAATGCGTATATACGATATCCTTCAGTTTTGTTCCCATGGGCAGCTCGTACACGCCCGGTCTTTCGACATGGCCGCTGACGCAGAATATCTTAGGGCCGGGGCAATCCGGTGTGCCGATCTTTGCATATGCTTCACCGCCGATCTCCATGATATAGGGCAGATTCGAGAGGGTCTCGACATTGTTGACAACCGTCGGTTTCGAAAAAACGCCGACGTTAACCGGAAACGGGGGTTTGATCCTCGGCTGTCCCTTATCTCCTTCAAGTGACTCAATAAGCGCGGTTTCTTCACCGCAGATATATGCCCCCGCTCCCTGGTGTACCGCGAGATGGAAGGTGATGCCTTTCCCGAGGATATTTTCACCAAGAAGATTGTTGTCATACGCCTGCTTGATCGCCTTGTTCAGAATATGCTTTGCTGCAGGGTATTCACCGCGCAGGTAGATGTAACCGTATTCCGCCTTAAGCGCGTGTCCTGAAATTGCCATGCCTTCAATAAGAATATGCGGGTTCTTCTCAAGAATAGGCCGGTCCTTGAACGTCCCCGGTTCCCCTTCGTCTGCATTGCAAAGAAGATATTTCGGGAACTTCGGGTCAGCTGCTGCAAAGGTCCATTTCATGGCTACCGGGAAACCCGCACCACCGCGGCCCCTAAGCCCGGCCCTCTTCACCTCGTCAATGATCTGCTGGGGCTCCATCTCAAGTGCCTTCGCAAGGCCCTTGTACCCGCCGATATTCTTGTATTCAAGGATATCTGCGGAGTTCGGATTTTCTATATTTTTTAACAGTGCCGCTTCCATAATTCTCTTATTGGTATTTCCCCAGGATCTCGTCCAGATTTATTTCGTTCAGGTTCTCGTAAAAGTCGTCGTTAATCAGCATTGCCGGTGCCGTGCCGCACGCTCCGATGCACTCCATGATAACAAGGGAAAATCTGCCGTCAGGTGATATGCCTCCGGGCTCGATACCATATTTATTTTTCAAAAAATCAATAAGTCTTTCGGCTCCAAGGATCATGCAGGAGACATTCGTACAAAGCTGGATAAGGTGCCTGCCCATCGGTTTCTGCTTGTACATCGCGTAGAAGGTCCCCACTCCCCGGGCAGTCGCTTTAGGCACATTAAGCAGGTCAGCGACCGCTTCATAGGCCTCAGGCGAGAGCCAGCCGTATTCCCGCTGCGCCACATAAAGCGCCGGCAGGAGAGCTGCCCGGCTGTTCGGGTATTTCGTCCTGATCTCCGCTATCTCTTTTATCGATGCATCATTAAACATAAATTATATTTTTTGACCTCTGCCTTAGCCTTTTTATTACCGATCGCACTCACCCAGAACGATATCGATCGTCCCGATATTCGCAATAACATCTGCTATAAGACCACCCTCACAAAGCCTTGTGAGTACGGAGGCATGTACAAAGGACGGCGACCTGACACGCATCCGGTAAGGCTTCCCGGTTCCGTCGCTCACAAAATAGAAGCCGAGCTCTCCTTTCGGCACCTCACTTCCGACATAAATCTCACCTTCAGGCACGGTCGGGCCCTTGGTAATAAGGATGAACTGATGAATAAGATGCTCCATGTCCTTGAGGACCATGTCCTTTGGTGGAAGCGTGAACTTCGGTGCGTCTGCCATGACAGGCCCTGCAGGCAGATTTTCGATGCACTGCCTGATGATTCTGATGGATTGCCTCATCTCGCCGACTCTGACGAGGTAACGGTCATAACAGTCGCCCTTCTTTCCTACCGGCACGTCGAAATCGACCTTGTCATAAGCATCGTAGGGAAAATATTTTCTTACGTCATAGTCAGAGCCTGAGCCGCGGAGCGTTCCTCCGGTCAGACCCCAGTTAACGGCCTCTTCCAGTGATATAATGCCGATATCAACAGTCCTTTCCTTCCAGATCCTGTTCTCCGTAACCAGTGTCTCATAGTCATCCATCTTGGAAGGAAAATCGAGGATAAAAGCATAAAGCTGATCAAGGAACTCCTGGCTGATATCATTACGTATGCCGCCTACGCGAGGGAAACTGACAGTCAGTCGTGCACCGCAGACCATCTCAAAAAGATCGAGAATTTTCTCCCTTGCCACCATGGCATGCAGAAACGGTGTTGTGGCGCCAATATCGAGGACATGGGTGCCGAGCCAGACGATATGACTGGATAACCGTCCCATCTCTGCAAGTATGGTCCTGATATATTTTGCCCGCTCAGGCGCCTCAATACCGAAAAGTTTCTCCACAGCGACAACATATCCCACATTGTTGTTCATGGAGGATATGTAGTCAAGCCTGTCGGTCAGCGGAAGAGCGGCAAAATAGGTCTTGTTCTCACCAAGCTTTTCTATGCCCCGGTGAAGGTATCCCACATGGGGAGTACACTTAATGACGTTCTCTCCCTGGAGGTTCAATACCAAACGCAGGACACCATGGGTCGCCGGGTGCTGCGGACCCATGCTGATCGTCAGTTCTTTTGTCTCAAATGGTTTTTCTATATCTTCCATAGGTTGCCGGTTATATGCCGTCCGTTACTGCCTTTTAGCCTTGCCAATCGTATTGCCTGTATTTTTTCGACCTGTCGAGCACATCAAGGAACCCGCTCCATTCCTGTGCCGGTCCTTTTACAGGATAGTCTTTCCTAAGCGGGTATCCTTCCCAGTCTTCAGGCAGTAGTACCCTTCTCAGGTCAGGATGTCCGGCAAAGACAATGCCATACATGTCATAGCATTCACGTTCATGCCAGTTTACCCCGACCCAGACCGGCATTACTGAATCTATTCTCGCATCATTTACTGGAACCTCTGCCTTGATACGCAGGGCATGCCTGTGTTTGATGGAGTACAGATGATAGACAACCTCAAATCTGATCTCCTTCTTGCCGAGATAATCCACACCGCACAGATCCACAAGATAGTCAAAACAGAGATCAGGTTCATCATGAAGGAACCTGCTGATCTCCACAATTTTCCCTTTGCGGACAGTAACAGAGACCTGCCCCCTGAACTCCCTGACATCAAGGACCTCATCAGGAAAACGCTCCTTCAGCTTATCTGCTATCTGTAGTGGTTCCATAGTTTAACTCAACGAGATTCGGGATTTAGTGCCGGGAATTTGCATGATGCAATCCCAAGCCGCTAGCCCCTAAATCTCTATTATCTCCAGCGGCTCCAGCGGAACTGCTCAGCCTTTATTTTCTCCTGAAGCTTGATTATCCCATCAATAAATGCCTCGGGTCTGGGAGGACATCCGGGGATATATACGTCTATCGGCAGGAACGTATCGCATCCCTGCACTGTGCTGTACGTATTGAATATGCCGCCGCTGTTTGCGCAGCTTCCTACCGAGATGACATACCTCGGCTCAGGCATCTGGTCATAGACACGCCGGACTATCTCGGACATCTTTTTTGTTACCGTTCCGGCGACAAACATGAAGTCCGACTGTCTGGGAGAACCTCTCGGGATGATTCCCATTCTGTCAAGATCGTTGTGACTGGCATACACGGCCATCATCTCGATGGCACATCAGGCCAGTCCGAACGTCATGGGCCACAGCGATGAGCTTCTTCCCCAGTTGATCAACTTGTCCATCGATGTGATAAGAATATTCGGCGCGAGAATCTTTACGCCTTCTTCAACTTCGACAAGCGACTGCGAAGGGGTGCTGAGGGTTGTGATCAATCCCATACAAATGCCTCCTTTCTCCATGCGTAGATGTACCCGACCAGCAGGATCACCATGAAGATGACCATCTCTATAAAGGCATAGAGCCCGATCTTGTCGAACACCACTGCCCAGGGATAGAGAAACACCGCTTCAACATCGAACACAACAAACAGCATGGCAATAATATAGAACTTGACGGAAAACCTCATGTGAGGCCCGCCAACAGGAGCGTTCCCGGATTCATAAGGCATAAGCTTCTCCGCATAAGGCCGCCTGAGACGAAGCAGTTCACCGATGAGCAATGAACCTATGCCGAAGGCCGTTGCGACCATCAGGAAGATGAGAACAGGCAAATATTCTGAAGGCATAAAAGTTCCGGGCATAACGGTATAATTTTATAGGACATCCAAACTAATAAGTCAAGTAAAAAAATGAATCTCCAGCTTTAGGTTTTTTCTTGCTTTAATTGTTGTAAATGATATAAATTTTTTAGCGATGCTCGTAAATAAATCTCTTAACTCACTGACCGGAAAACTTATCCTGACCATCGGCACGCTCATGATCGCCGGAAGCATGCTCTTCTGGCTGTTCCTTTTCAAATACCAGGAGAAAGAACTCCTGCAGAGTTCCGTAAAATACGGCTATTCCTTCGTTGACTATATCAGAAATACAACAAGATATGGAATGCTCTCTGCGCAGGGCCCGCTCATTCAGCAGACCGTCGAATCGGTCGGTGTTGCAGAGGGCATCCAGAATGTGCGGATCTTCGACAGCAAAGGCAGGGTCGCCTATGCCTCCGACAGAAAGAATATCGACACCGTCCTTGACAAGAACTCGCCGCTCTGCCTCAGATGCCATACCGCCTCCGGCCCGACAAAAGATACACCAAGCTGGCGTATTGCCAAAGGAGAAGTGCACCGGGTCCTGAACATAGTCCAGCCGATATATAACGAGCCCGCCTGTTACAATGCCTCTTGCCATGTCCATCCTGCGAATCAGCGCATATTGGGCATTGTCGAAGTTGACCTTTCGCTCGAACTTCTCGATCACAGCATTAAACAGCAGGGCATTGCGATCACGGTCTATGTCCTGGCCTTTTCCATCGTGATCTCCGGCGTTCTCTGCATTATCATCTGGAATTTTGTCTCTACTCCGGTATCGATCCTCGCACAGGGCATGAGAAAGGTTGCAGCAGGCGATCTCGACTTTAAAATAACGATCAACAGAAAAGATGAGATCGGCGAACTCGCCAACACCTTTAATGCGATGAGCGACGAACTCAGGAAGGCAAAGAAGGAAAGCATGGAGTGGAGCAACACGCTCGAAAAGAAGGTGGAAGAGAAGACCGAGGCGATCCATCGGGCGCAGCAGCAGCTTATCCATTCGGAAAAGCTTGCATCCCTGGGAAGAATGGCAGCCGGCGTTGCGCATGAAATTAACAGTCCGCTTACCGGCATTGTGACCTTCGGACATCTCCTTCTGAAGAAGTTCCCGGAGGGCACTGAAGACCGGGAAGATATCGAGGTCATTATCGACCAGGCAAACCGTTGCTCCAACATCATCAAAGGGCTTCTGGGGTTTGCCCGCGCAACAACTGCAGATAAGGCTCCGACAAATATCAATGACGTGCTGAACAGCACACTCAATATTGTCAAGAACAAGGCAGATTTCTTCAATATAAAACTTTCGACAAGTCTGGACCCTTCGCTTGCCATGGTCAAGGCGGACGCACCGCAACTTCAGCAGGTCTTCCTGAATATGATCGTAAATGCGGCTGATGCATGCGAAGGAAAGGGTTCTATCACCATAACAACCTCAAATGTAAATGACAGCGGACAGGATTATGCCCAGATCGAATTCAGAGACACCGGACATGGCATTAAGGACGAAGCCCTCGAAAAGATCTTCGAGCCCTTCTTTACCACAAAACCTGTCGGCAAAGGCACAGGTCTTGGCCTTGCCGTGAGCCACGGCATCATACAGGACCATGGCGGGAAGATCACGATCAGCACAAAAATTGGTGAGGGCACCAGTTTCTTTATCTGGCTTCCGGCGCTGAAGGAGACCGCATGAGCAAGGGAAAGATTCTTGTCATAGATGATGAAGACATTGTGCGCTTGAGCTGCAGCCGTTCTCTTGTTCCCGAAGGATATGAGCTGAAAATGGCGAAGAACGGCCCTGAGGGTCTGAAGTTGCTCGAGGAAGAGACCTTTGATCTTGTGCTCACTGATCTCAAAATGCCGAACATGGACGGCATAGAGGTGCTGGGGACCATTAAGGAAAAGTGGCCGAAGACTGATGTGGTCATCGTTACCGGGTATCAGACCGTTGAAACCGCGGTAAAGGCGATCAAGATCGGCGCTTTCGACTATGTCGAAAAGCCCTTCACGCCTGATTCGCTCCTCGCAACCGTTGCAAACGTCTTTCGGACTCGAAAAGATAAGGGCCTTATTTCGTGAACAGCAGAATAAGCGGAACAGCGCAAGCAGAGATAAAGGAGGGCAGTCATGGAAAGTAAGGGTAAAATTCTGGTTCTTGACGATGATCCTGTCGTAACCCTGAGCTGCAAGAGGATCCTTGGCGCAGAGGGTTTTAATATCATCACCGTTGATAAGGGAGAAGACGCTATCAAGAAGGTATCCAATGAAGAGTTCGACCTTCTGATATCAGACGTAAGACTGCCTGACATGAACGGGATTTCGGTGCTGCGCGAAACAAAGATCGTTCAGCCCAAGCTTGACGTGGTGATCATTACCGGATACCCAACCCTTGATGAAGCAAAAGAGTCCGTCCGTTTAGGCGCCTTTGAATTTATCGAAAAACCGTTCACCCCTGACTTCATGCTGAATGTTGCACGGAAGGTATTCGATACCCGGGGATGGATACTGAGAAAGGCATTTATCGATGATTTCAGAAACGACATTGTCAATCTCCGTGACACCCAGAACCCGGTTCTGTTCTATAAGGAAGGCACTTGGGCGCGGCCGCTGAAAGACAACATATGGGAAGTCGGCTGCGATGCGCGCTACTGGCTCCTCGCCGGTCAGCTCGCATCCATAGAACTTCCTCAGAATCTGCGGACGATCATGGCAGGGGAAAGCTTTGGCAAGATTTTTTCGAGCAGCGGCCAGACTGACGATCTGATCGCTCCCATGACAGGAAGAGTGAGAGAAGTCAACCATCATGCAAACACCGCCATGAGCGCACTGGTGCGTGACAACCTGAGCGAAGGCTGGCTTCTCTGGCTTGCCCGCATAGAACCGATCGCACTGTAAAAGAACTTCACTGAGGAGGATTATATGGCTGATGAACCCAGGATCCTGGTCGTTGATGATGAGATAGTTGTCATCAAGAGCGCTGAACGGGTCCTCAAAAGCGAAGGCTATCAGATAGAGGGAGCTCTCGGAGGACGGGAAGCTATCCTGAAGATGGAGCAGGGAAATTACGATCTGGTCTTCACCGACCTGAAGATGCCGGAGGTGGATGGTATCACCCTTATTCGCTGGGTCAAAAAGTCCCGGCCGAACACAGGGATCGTCATCATCACAGGCTATCCGTCACAGGACACCATGAAGGAAGCGCTCGAACTCGGGATCATAGATTATGTGCCAAAGCCTTTTACACCTTCTGTCCTCCTTGACGTGACAAAAAGAGCCGTAGAGTGGGCTGAAGGAAGAAAACCTGCAGAGGAAAAAGGCCTTGAGGTCTTTCCCCCTGCCATGGCAGCAGAGATAGACAGAGTAATCCGTGAATATCGCCATAAGCCGGGCTGCCTCATCCCCGTTCTCCAGAGAGCGCAGGAAATTGTGGGGTTTCTCCCGCCGGTCGTGCAGAAGAGGATAGCAAAGGGATTGAACGTGCCTCAGGCAGAGGTTCATAGCGTTGTCTCATTCTACTCGTTCTTCACCATGAAGCCCCGAGGCGATCATAATATCAGGGTATGTCTCGGAACAGCATGCTATGTCAAAGGGATTGAGGGCGTTGTCGGGAAGATCAGGGAAACGCTCAAGATCGATATCGGGGAGACAACAGACGACAAGAAATTCTCTCTCGAAGGCGTCCGCTGCCTCGGCGCATGCGGCCTTGCACCCGTCATGGTCATAGATGAAGACACCTTCGGCAACATGTCTGCCAAAAAGGCGATCGAAGTGATCAATCGCTACTCACCTGTTGCAGCAGAAGCAGCTGCAGGCAATGAAGAGGAAGCGCTTGCAGGACAGGAGGAATGACCGTCATGACTAAACTGAATATAGAAGATCTTACTGCGCTCCATGAGAAGAACAAGGCAGCATTTGGACCTGACAGCGGCAAGTTCAAAACAAAGGTAACCGTGCATATGGGTACCTGCGGACTTGCGGCAGGAGCAAAGCAGGTTATGGACACGCTTGTCGAAGAGGTGAAGAACAACAGCATCACCGACATCCTGATTGCCTCATCAGGGTGCGCCGGCCTCTGCGGAAGAGAGCCAATCATGACGGTAGAGCAGCATGGAGCAGAGCCGGTCAAGTATTGCGACCTCAACAGTGAAAAGACGCAAAAGATCGTAAAGGAGCATCTTGCCGGAGGTCAGGTGGTAACATCTATGGCCCTGCCTGCCAGGAAAGATATGCCCTTCATGAATCTGCAGGAGCTCCGTGTTCTCAGGAACACAGGCTTCATGGATCCTGAAAGCATCGATGAATATATTGCACGCGATGGGTACCTTGCAGCTGCAAAAGCCCTCACCAGGATGACAACAGAAGATATCGTCAAAACGGTGAAGGACTCCGGCCTAAGAGGAAGGGGCGGTGCCGGCTTCCTTACCGGACTCAAGTGGGAGTTCGCTTCAAGGGTGCCTTCGGAAACAAAATACATGCTCTGTAACGGTGATGAGGGAGACCCTGGTGCCTTCATGGACAGATCAGTTATGGAGGCTGATCCTCACTCTGTCATTGAGGGAATGATCATTGGCGCAAAAGCTATTGGAGCAAATTACGGATATATCTATGTCAGAGCTGAGTATCCGCTTGCGGTCAAGAGGCTGCAGATGGCCATTGACAAGGCAACCGAGATGGGTCTTTTAGGCAAGAACATCCTGAATACCGGCTTTGACTTTGAGCTCAGTATCTATCTCGGAGCAGGGGCATTTGTCTGCGGCGAAGAGACTGCCCTGATGAGATCTCTTGAAGGGAAGCGCGGCATGCCAAGGCCCAGGCCGCCGTTCCCTGCAGTCAAGGGTCTCTGGGACAAGCCTTCGGTATTGAACAACGTCGAGACCCTGGCGCAGATAGCGCCGATCATTCTGAACGGCCCGGAATGGTACAGGACCGCAGGCACGGAAAAGAGCGCCGGCACCAAGGTCTTTGCCCTCACGGGAGCAGTAAACAACGTCGGTCTCGTTGAAGTGCCGATGGGCATCCCGTTAAGACGGATCATATACGACATAGGCGGCGGAATAACGAAGGGACGGAAGTTTAAGTCTGTTCAGCTTGGCGGACCATCTGGAGGCTGCATACCGGAACATCTTCTCGATATCCCCGTAACATACGAAGATATCATGGCTACCGGCGCCATTGTAGGGTCAGGCGGCATGGTTGTCATGGACGACAATACCTGTATGGTCGGGACTGCAAAGTTCTTTCTCGAGTTCACTGCTGACGAATCCTGCGGCAAGTGCACGCCCTGCAGAGTGGGCACAAAGATTCTCCTCGATATGCTTACAGATATAACAGAAGGCAAGGGCAGTGAGGGAGATATAGAAACACTCGAAGATCTGAGCAGGGACATTATCACAACGTCACTCTGCGGTCTTGGACAGACGGCACCTAATCCTGTGCTTTCGACGCTGCGCTACTTCAAGGATGAATATGAATCTCATATAAGACATAAGTGGTGCAAGGCAGGGGTATGCAGGAATCTCACTACCTTCATGATCGACGAGAAACTCTGTAAGGCCTGCGGAGCATGTCTCAGGGCGTGTCCGGCAAAGGCAATAGTCGGAGAGAAGAAGGTGCCGCACAAGATCATCCAGGAACTCTGCGTGCATTGCAGATCCTGCTTTGATACGTGCAAGTTCAACTCGATCAGGATCCTGCCGGCCGGCTTTGAAGGCGACCCGACCGAGTTCCTCGAAAAGGCCTCAGCAGGCAATAAGGAGGTCAAGTAAATGATCGAGCTCATCATAGACGACAAGAAAGTATCTGTTGAGGAAAATACAACCATTCTCGCGGCGGCAAAAAAGATCGGCATCAATATACCGAATATGTGCTATGACAAGAGACTCAGACCCTACGGCGGATGCAGGATCTGTGTTGTCGAACAGGAGGGCAATCCGAGGCTGCTCGCATCATGCTCTACACCGGCAGCAGCGGGCATGGTAATAAAGACCGATACGCCGAAGCTCAGGAAAGTACGGCAGACCGTCCTCGAACTCATGCTCGTACATCATCCTCTTGACTGCCCGATCTGCGATAAGGCAGGTGAATGCGATCTCCAGGATATGGCTTTTCAGTATGGCAAGCCTGAGGGCCGGTTCATCAGACACAGAAAGGCCATGCCTTCTGATGTGAGGGGCCCGCTTGTTGAGCTCACGGCAAACCGGTGTATCCTCTGCGGCAAGTGCGTAAGAATATGTTCCGAGCACCAGGGACGAGGCGCTCTCGGCTTTATCGGCAGGGGATTCCCTACGGTCGTCCAGCCTGCATTCGGAGAGATCCTTGAATGCGACTACTGCGGCCAATGCATTGACATCTGCCCCACTGGCGCTCTCCTGAGCAAGCCTATGAAGTTCCAGGCACGTGCCTGGTTCCTCGAAGAAAAAGACACGATATGCCCTTTCTGCGGCTGTGGCTGCACACTAACCATAGGAACGCGGGAAGGCAAGATCCTGAGATCTCGGGCAAAAGAGGACAATGGGAGAAGCGAGGGCAATCTCTGCGGCAGGGGAAGGTTCGGCGTTGATTACATATACAGCGAGAACCGGCTTAAGACTCCTCTCATCAGGAAAGAGGGAGAACTTGTTGCGGTAACATGGGATGAGGCCCTGAAGCATGCAGGCGACAGCCTGATCCGCATTATCACTGCCCAGGGAAGAGATGCGGTAGGTGCGATCGGCTCTCACCGGTGCTCTAATGAGGACAACTATATGCTCAAGAAGTTCATGAGCACTGTTGTCGGCTCAGGCAATATTGACTCGTCCGCAGCCTTCGGATACCGGAGAGTCCAGAAAGCCCTGAACATGGCCTTCGGCTCAAAGTCTCACACGATTGACATGAAATATCCTATAGGGAAAGATGTCATAATGGTTATCGAATCTGACATAAGTGCTACTCACCCGGTGTTTGGCCTGAACATACTGAGAGCAAAGCGTGAAGGCTCAAAACTGATCGTAGCAGATGCCCGGGAAACAAAACTGACCCGCCACAGCAGTTCTCATCTCAGGATGGAAAGCGGCACTTCAGTGGCTTTCATAAACGGCCTGATAAAGGTCATCATTGACAAGAACCTTTTCGAAAGGGCAGTGGTCTCAAAAATTGAAGGCTTCGAGGCCTTTGAAAAAAGTCTTGATGCTTTTACCCCTGACAAGGTCTCAAAGATAACGCAGATCTCTGAAGCAGAGATCGTAGGAACAGCCGAATTACTTGCAAAGGCAAAAAGCCGCATGATCTCCTTCACCATCAATGCGTCTGAAAATACCAAGGGAATGGACATGGTGCTTGCAGCAGCAAACCTTATAATCCTCCTTGGCGATAAACCCGATGCACTCCAGATACCAGCGGAATACGCAAACACTCTCGGCATGGAAAAAATGGCTTTGCACCCGGAGGCAGCGGCGAAAAATATCTTCAATATGCTTTATGAACAGGGCGCGGTCAAGGGACTATTCATCATGGGTGAAGATCCGGTATCCGCATATCCGTTCAGCTCAAAGATCCTGTCTGTGCTCAAGGCCCTGGACCTGCTGATCGTGCAGGACATTGCGCTCACCGAGACCGCAAAGCTTGCCCATGTTGTGCTTCCGGCTGCAGGCTGGTCAGAGAAGGATGGGACATTTATAAATGCTGAAGGTATCAGCCAGAAACTCCAGAGGATCATTGAGTCGCCGGGCCAGGCCATGCCGGACTGGCAGATATTGAGAAACCTTGCTCTTGCCATGGGCAAAGAGATAGGCACGCGAAGCGTTGAGGGGCTGTCTGAAGAGATAAAGAAAACAGTACATGATGAGAAGGATCCGGCTGACAAAAGGACCTTTCATGCAGTGCCGTATTCTGCGGGAGAGGCCCCGTCTGCCGAATATCCTCTGGCACTGGTAGTCCGGGATGTGCTTCAGCATTCTGGCAGCATGTCGACACGATCCAAGTCCCTCGATCTTGTCGTTTCCGAGGCTTATCTTGAACTCAATGAAGAAGATGCGACCAAACTCGGTGTGTCGGATAACAGTCATGTGAAGGTTTCCTCAAGGAGGGGCACGATCTATCTGAAAGCCAAGGTGACAGACTCCGTGCCTGCCGGCACTGTTTTTTCGTCAACACATTTTCCGCACGGCCGCGTAAACACCCTACTCTATTATCCGGAAAATGGAACGGCCTGTTCCTGCGCCGTAAATGTAGAGTCTACTAAATAGAGCGGACAGACAATCATCTGTCCGCTCTATAGTGCTGCCGACATGATCAGTCTATTCTGCACATCAGACATCCCGGATCTTTTTCACGAGCGCAGACCCTGCGGGATTATAGGCATGACCTGCCGCTGTGGTAATATATAAGCATTCGCAATTACGGGGGAATTATGACTGAAAAATGGTCTGATGAACTGCCAGATGACGCTTTTTTATCGCAGGCTGAAAAAACATATATGCATGCCCTGGCAAAAATACGCGAGGGTCTGGCAAAGGGTTTTGATTTCGTCAGCGCAAGCGCATCAGTCAATATCGATGACCCGTCCCTCAAGCAGATTGTGCTTGATGACGTGCTGAAGGTGATCATTGCCGAAGACCATTTTATAAGGCAGATCCCTCTTGAAGAGATCAGCCGGAAATTAACTATGCCCATCGATCGTCTTGAAAAGGCCCGCGCAGAGATGCTTGAAGACGTGGAAGAGACCACGATCAAGGCCATGGAAAAGATATCGAAAAAGGAACAGAACACTAACCACTAATGCCCCCTCAGTTCGTGAAGATGATTGTCTTATTGTTATCTCTACTTCTCCTGCCCGGCATGTCATCGGCGAGCATGATCATCGGCGGCGATACGGTCTACACAGTAAAAAAGGGGGACACCATCGAGCTTGTTGGAGCTCGCACAGGTGTGTACTGGTGGAAGATCGCCAAGGATAATAATATTGATACAAAAAAACGCCTCCAGCCCGGACAGGAACTGAAGATCAATACACGAAAGATCGTTCCGATAGCAATGGACAACGGCATTATCATCAACATCCCGGACAGAACGCTTTATTCTTTCAAGAACAGTCAGCTTGTAAGGTCCTTTCCCGTTGGGATGGGTCTTCTTACGTCCAAAACATCTTCAAGCTGGAAAACGCCAATCGGAAAGTTCAGGGTGATCGCAAAAGAGAAAGACCCGACGTGGCATGTGCCCCCTTCTATACAGGAAGAAATGGAACTTGAAGGCAAAGAGGTCATAACCTCAATCCCGCCCGGGCCGGACAATCCACTTGGGAAATATGCGATAAAGACCACTCTTCCAGGTATTATGATCCACGCCACGATCAAGCCGGCATCCGTCAACCAGTACAGAAGCCACGGCTGTATCCGCGTACTTTCCGAAAACATGGAAAAATTCTTCGAAGAAGTTGAGCCGAATGCATCGGGTGAGTTATTATATATGCCTGTCAAAGCAGCTGTCTCTGACAAGGGGCGGATCTTCCTCGAAGTTCACAAGGATTTCTACGGCAGGATCAAAAACATGAAGGAAGAGACAAAGAGACAACTGGAAAAAACCGGTGTTGTACATAAGGTTGACTGGCAAAAAGCTGAAAAGGTCCTGAAAGAACGTTCAGGCATTGCCGAGGATGTAACACTATGATATCAAGAAGGACGTTTATACAGGGGTTGGCCGTTGCTGCTGTTCTCTTGCCCTATACAAAGGCATTTGGGAGCACTCCATCGGAAAGGACATTAAGTCTTTATAATGTTCATACGGACGAGAGTCTCGACGTCACATACTTTTCTGACGGATCATATGACTATGAAGCTCTCGCCAGGATCAATCATCTTATGCGATGCCACCATGCAGATGAGGTTAAACCGATCGATACAGGGGTCCTGGATCTGCTGTGCGATATTAAGGACCGGCTCCATAAGGACCGGCGCATTGAGATCGTATCCGGGTACCGTTCGGCTGAATATAATGAATATCTGAGGACCAGAAGCAGAAAGGTCGCGCGCGACAGTTATCATATGCAGGGGTTGGCAATTGATTTTACTGTCAGCGGGATGAGCAAAAAAACTCTCTCAGGGATCGCCAAATCTTTTTATGCAGGCGGCGTGGGAAAATACCGGCAGTTTGTTCATATTGATGTCGGGCCGGTCAGATACTGGTAAACTTTTTTATTGAAGGAACAGACATGGGAAAAGAAGCAAAACAGCTGAAGGAACTTTTTAACGATATCGTTGAGTATGTGCGGGTCAATCATACGGAAGGCATAGACAAGGCGTACAGTTATTTCTGGGATGGGGAAACTCCTGACGAGTTTTTGGGCGGCAGCGCACTGACGCTCGGTTTTCACAATTTTGAAGACTGGATGATATTTGATCATAAGGTCAATGAAGAAGGCGATACCTATATAGACTTTTTCATAAGTGATAACAAAGATCTTGACGACCAGGCGGTCGCACTTCTCCGCAGATCAAAAGATTCTGTCATAAGCCTCTTTGAGGTCACCTCTGTGGCTAAGGATAAGAGGGTCCTGCTTAAAGACATCCTTCTTGACAGGGATGCTGAACTGAGAGAGAAATATCTCACGCAAAGCCTCAAAAAAGGCGACCTGTTTGCAACGCGGCTTTTCAAGCTCGACAACGTCGATGTTTTAAGCGCCTGTGTCTATCCCTATAACCGTAGCCAGAAAAAAAAGGTCCTTGCCAATATCGATAAACAGTTCAAGCGCTATATCAGAAATGTGAAGCAGGACGGCACCATGCATGACTATCTCAAGGATTATGGTGATGTCTTTAATCTGATATGGATGAGTTTCATCATCGAGCCTCCGAAAAAAACTGCATAGCGTTTTCGATCTGCTCGCCGTCTTCTCCCGCAGAAAAATCTCGGGACATTCTCAGCAATTTTCTGATACATTATGGTTATGACGAATTGCGATCAGGCATCCATAAGAACAGCCGGACTTATCATCATCGGCAATGAGATCCTGTCAGGAAAAACTCAGGACCAGAACTCCTTCTTCCTTGCGGCCGAACTCCGATCCCTTGGTGTAAGCCTCATCCGCATATCCGTGATACCCGATGACCTTGAGATGATCAGCAGAGAGGCCGCTCTCTTTTCAAAGGCCTTTGATCTCGTTTTTACTACCGGCGGAGTTGGACCGACGCATGATGACATCACCATGTCGGGCATTGCAAGGGCCTTCGGCGTTCAGCTCGTGCGGAATCCTGTTCTTGAAAAAGCATTTCACAGGCGGTATGGGGAAGCGGCAAATGATGCTATTATGAAGATGGCCGAAGTGCCGGAAGGTGCTGAAGTCATGGAGTTTACTACCAATAATTTTCCGCTGGTAGCCTTCAGGAATATCTATATTTTCCCTGGTATTCCGCGCTATCTGCAGGAGAAGTTCACCCTTGTCAAGGAGAGGTTCAGAACATCAGCTTTTTTCCTGAAACGGATCTATCTCAGGGCGAACGAGGCAGACATTGCTGCCATCCTTAACACGGTAGTTGAAAAAAATGCCTGCGTTACATTCGGCTCCTATCCCATCATCGGCAATGACGATTATCAGATCATTGTGACTGCAGAGTCAAAAATAGAAGCTGACCTTAAAAGCGCCCTGGAGGAACTCCTTCAGAAACTCCCAGGCGAAATCATCGTAAAAGTAGGCTGATGAAGGACCGGGGCCATCTGCCCCGGTCCTTCGTTGTATGAGCGTTGGCGGACACCAAACTTATGCGGTCTGAAGCTTCGGGATCATCGGTGCCATACCTTCCTGTTTGATGTCTCCTTTTATCCCAATGATCGTTTCGCTGTACGGAATATCTTTTCCTGAGTTCTTGATAGCCTGCTGGGTAATATACGCAAGGCCTCCGCAGCAGGGGACTTCCATGCGGACAACACTTACGCTTTTGATCGAGAACTGCTTGAACATCTCGGTCAGGGTCTGAAAATACTCCTGCGCGTTATCGAGTTTCGGGCATCCGATGATAACCTTTTTCCCCTTGATGAATCTGCTGTGAAAACCAACTGCCGAGAATGCCGTACAGTCGGCGGCAAGCAGGATGTCAGCATCATTGAGATAGGGTGCTCCCGTCCCTATCAACTTCAGCTGAATAGGCCAGTTCTGAAGCTCAGGACACTCGTCCCCTGCCGTTGCTGCTGCAGTCTGCTTCTCTGAAAAGTTCACCGGTTTCATACTTGAACATCCGCATCCTTCTGACATTGTGTTGCCTCCTTTATATTGTTATCTGCCATTGCATTGGTCTGGCTTATGGTTAGAGTATAAAACAGCCGGTTGAAGTTCGCTATGATTTAAATCATCCTGCCGATAGCTCAGAAGACAGTAATTATCACAAGCCGCATACGTTCTCTATTTCTTGGGACTTTGAAATTACATTAAGTCCGCGTGATATTTCTTCAGCTTTCGCTTCAGGGTGGAGAGGGATACGCCGACAGCTCGTGCTGCCCTGCTGTAATTGCCTGCATGCTCTGCAAAGGCAGAAAGAATGTGATTTTTCTCAACATCATCAAGAGTTACAGATGGGCCTGTTGCAGGTTTCTGCTCCGTCGTCCTCAACGGCTGTTGCGCCCTCTTTACCGCGACGGCAAGAAGCTCAGCCGGCTGCAGCACTGATCCCTGCTGCAGGATAACAGCCCGTTCGAGCACATTTCTCAGCTCCCTCACATTGCCGGGCCAGTCGTACTGCATCATCTTTTCGATCTGACCGTCTGCAAGTCTGAGATGTCTTCCTTTTGCAACTTTAGTTACAAGGACATCACAAAGCGCCGGGATATCATCTCTTCTTTCCCGTAATGGCGGCAGATGCATCTTTATGACACCAAGACGGTAATAGAGGTCCTCCCTGAATGTTCTGGCCCTTATGGCCTTTTCAACGTCAACGCTTGTGGCAGCAATGACCCTGACCCGTGCATGGAGCAGCGCTGTGCCCCCGAGCCTGCGGTATGTCCCGTCATCAAGAACACCCAGCAGCTTTGCCTGAAGCGCTATCGGCATCTCACCGATCTCATCAAGAAAGATCGTGCCTCCCTCTGCCATCTCGAACATGCCTTTTTTCATGGCAACGGCGCCGGTGAAAGCTCCTTTTTCATAACCAAAGAGCTCAGCCTCGATCAGGCTTTCAGGGAGCGCTGCGCAGTTGATGCTGATGAACGGGCTATGCCTGAACTGGCCACCGTAATGGATCGAGCGCGCAGCAACGTTCTTGCCCGATCCGGTTTCGCCAGTGATCAGGACAGGAGCATCTGCATTGGCAGCAAGGCTGATAAGCCGGTGGATATCTGCTATGCCCCTGCTCTCTCCCACAAATACATGTTCTTCCCGTTCCCTGTCTGACCGGTAGTTCTGGAACTGCTCAACCTTCTCAAGATCACCGGTCCTGAGTGCCCGGGTTATGGCAAGTCCAAGTTCTTCAAGCTCAAAGGGTTTTGAGAGATAGTCGAAGGCCCCTGCCCTGACCGCTTTTACGGCATTGTCAAAGCTCGGAAAGGCAGTGGTGAAGATGATCTTCGTCTGGCCGTTAAAATCCAGAATTGCCGGACAGAGAGTATGGCCTTCGCCATCAGGCAGCTGCTGGTCAAGGAGCAGGACATCAATCTGCTTTTTTGAACAGATATCAAGACACTCTTCAGCGGTGTGCGCGACAGGGGCCTCTGTGTCGTCTGCCTTTACATACTCCTGGACCGACGCACAGAAATTTCTGTCGTCATCAACGACCAGAATGCTCCTCTTTATTTTATGCATTGCCGCTGCGACTTACAGGAAGGCTTAAGATGACAATAGTCCCGATCTTCTCCTGGCTCTCGACCTCAACCGTCCCATTCATTTTGAACATCATCTTCTTTATGATCACCAGGCCCAGGCCTGTGCCATGACTCTTGGTCGTTGAAAAAGGCTGGAACAGATGCTTTTTCTGCTCATCAGGCATACCGCAGCCATTGTCCCTTATCCTGATAATGAGCCTGCTGTCAGACCTGAGCGTGCTGATCATGATCTCAGGCGATTCGATCTCCTGAAGAGCATCCGAGGCATTGGTCAGGACATTCAGCATTACATGCTGCAGGGCACGCGGGTCGAACAGGCCATATTCAGCATCAGGCCTGAAGAAGGTCTTGATCCTGATCTTGTGGGTGCTGAAGTCGCGTTCGACCATGGCAAGAAGATTGTTCATGAAGGACGCGATATGGACCTCCCGGCATTCAGGGTTCTCGTACATACTGAAATTCTTGAGGTCTTTTAGAAGGATTTCTACCCTACCGATGTCCGAAAGCATCCTTTCGAGAAACTCATTGACCGCTTCCTTGGAATAGGTTGAAAGATTCTTCTTGCATACGGCAAGTGTTGTCTTGATGGAGTTTATCGGATTACCCAGTTCATGCCTTATCCCGGAGAAAATATAGCCAAGATTATCCATGGTATTCACAGCCTCTGCTATGGCCTGCAGCCTGGTCCGTTCTGTTATGTCGGTCACATAGACCCAGAGATAGGTATCTGAAATAAGATAAATGGTATATCCGATAAACTTGCTGCCGTACCGAATACTGCGTGGCTCCATAAGGGTGGCAGCCAATAAGGGGATTTCGATGTCCGAGAGGAGGAGCGAGACCAGTGCTTCGTAATCCTTCGGCTTTATCGTGCCTTTGAATATTTCGACCGCCAGCTTGTTCTGAAAAAATACTTCCTTTTTCGAGATATCAAAGCCGATGATGCCGAGGTTGATATCATCAAGGATGTTCGCATAGATGCACTCGCCAAGGCACGGTGTCTTGCTGATCGGGCATGACTTTCCCTCTCCCCTGTGGGAGCAGGTGATCGTCTGCTCATTAGCACCCGCGTTTTTCATGAAACCTCGTTTTCGGCCTTATTCTTTTTCTCGTGTTATATCAGCACCGATCTTTATCAGCTTCTCTTCGATCTTCTCATACCCCCTGTCCAGGTGATATATCCTCTTTATTGTTGTTTCTCCCTCTGCAGCAAGAGCAGCCACAATAAGCGAGGCGCTTGCCCTCAGATCAGTTGCCATGAGCGGGGCTCCCTTTATCTTCTTTACGCCTTTGATCGTGGCAATGCCGCCTTCGGTCGAGATATCCGCACCCATCCTCTTGAGCTCTGCAACATGCATGAACCGGTTCTCGAATATCTTCTCGGATATCACACTGGTGCCTTCGGCAATACACATCATCGCCATGAGCTGGGCCTGCATGTCAGTCGGAAATCCCGGATAGGGCATGGTTGTTGTGCTCACTGCCTTCAGCCTCTGAGGCCCGATGGCCCTGATGCCTGTCTTCACAGGCCTAAAAACAATGCCGGTATCCGCCAGTTTGTTGATCACCGCATCGAGATGATCCGGTCTGCAGTTCCTGATCGTAATATCGCCGCCGGTTATGCCTGCTATTGCCATGAACGTGCCTGCTTCTATCCTGTCCGGTATGACCGTATGCCTGAGCGGTTTCAGTTTCCTGACCCCTTCGATCTCTATGACACTCTCTCCCGCACCTTTTATCTTTGCCCCCATAGAAATGAGAGCATTCGCAAGGTCAACCACCTCTGGCTCGCGTGCCGCGTTCTCAATATATGTCCTTCCCTCTGCCAGTGTGGCAGCCATCATCAGGTTCTCGGTGCCGGTCACGGTCGGCATATCAAAATAAATATGCGCGCCCTTGAGCTTCTTTGCCTTTGCGATCACATACCCTGAATCGAGCGTTATGGTCGCACCCATCTTTTCAAGGCCCCTCAGGTGGAGGTTTATGGGACGAGCGCCGATCGCGCATCCGCCGGGAAGAGATACCTTTGCCTTGCCGAGCCGCGCAACAAGCGGACCCAATACAAGCACTGACGCGCGCATGGTACTGACCAGGTCATAGGGGGCTTCAAAATTCTTTATTGCCGTGCAGTCAAGAATAGCCTTGTTCTTTTCGAGATGAAAACCTGCACCGAGATTTGCGAGCAGCCGTCCCATGGTAGAAACATCCCTGAGATGAGGTGCATTTTTGAGGATATGTTCTCCGGGTGCAAGGAGGGTGGCAGCCATGATCGGAAGCGCAGCATTCTTCGATCCGCTGATCGTAACCGTGCCCTTAAGTCTTTTTCCGCCTCTCACGACGAGCTTGTCCAGATCAGCCTCCCCTTACTTCTTTTTCGGTATTGTAATACAAAAGCAGTTATTTGGCACAACCGAAATATGGTATATTTCAGATATGAGAGAATTTGTGATCTACCAGGATGACGACGGGACGTGGGTTGCCGAGACAAAGGAGCTCCCCGGTGTGCATATGCGGGGCAAGACCCGGAAGGAGGCTCTCGAAAAAATCCAGGCTGCCCTGAAGATATATTATCCCTGCAGGTGTGAGGACTGATCTGCTGCCCATCTGCAAACAGGCATTCTGACGCCTTATCTGCCCGCAAAAAGTTGACAAAGCCACCCATTCCTGTGTTTAAATAACTGCACAACAAATCATAAGATCTTCCCTAAAACAACCCGGCTCATCGCGCTTTTTCCCCATATGTTCTCATGCAGCCAATTTAATAATAAACAGGGGTTTTACAAGGATATAACGTTCAGAACGTTACGGCCCTCTGTAATTGTTTTAAGGGCAGGATTAAGGAGGTATGCATGTCGAAAAAGATGACAATTGATGTACAGGCTAAACGGACCTCGCTGATTCCGCACATTTTTCTCGTTCTTATGGCCATGATCACTCTTATACTGGCATTTGCAGCAATTGTACCGGGAGTGCGACCAAATGCTGAGCTCTTTTCATCGCTCAATATCAACGGTGAGGATGCTGCGAAAAAGAGGATCCTGGACTGGATGGCAGAGAACTCTGCCGTATCAGAGCAGGTATTATCAAAGATCTACAACGCCGCAGCTGTCACCGGCAACAGGGACCTGATCCTTGCCATCTGCCTCGTGGAATCCAACTTCAACCCGCACGCGGAAAGCGACAAGGGTGCGATCGGTCTTATGGGGATAATGCCGGGCGTCTGGGTAAAGGAACTGAAGGAACAGGGCATTATACGGGAGAAAGATGATTTGTACAAGATATCGGGCAATATAGCTGCCGGTGCTCATGTGCTTGAGACGTATCTGCTGGAAACAAATGACCTCAGGAAAGCACTGGTCCGGTATGTGGGCGGCGCGTCCTGGTACGCGACTAAGGTCTTACAGGCGCAGCAACAGATCAGGCTGGCACAATATTCAAACCATAAGCCCGGTACGGCAGACTGGCTTAATTAGGGGTGGTCGAGCTGTCTGGACTTTGGAACAATACGCTGGTAGTCCTGATACGAGACTGAGGAGCCCCATCTGTCTGTCAGTTTGGCAATAGTGATGCTGCCGAAAAAGAAGACAATGATGAGGCAGACGAACAGAAGGGGATGCGCTGCCTTTCTCGCGGGAAGAGATATATCGAGCGCACCTTTTGCGGGACAATGACTTACGCAGGTCAGGCATCCCGTACATTCCGGAGATCTCACCTGAGACAGTGTTTCCACCGGCAGAAGCGAAGGGCAATGTTCAGTGCACTTCCTGCAGTGGATGCATGCCTGTTCGTTCCGCCTGATCTTGAGAGGGCTCAGGATGCTCAGCAGACCGAGAAGAGCACCGTAGGGACAGAGATATCTGCACCAGAAGTTCTTGTAACCCAGGGAAAAGACAAAAAGCAGTGACAGGGAGATCATCGTTGTTCTTGTCATCTCTGTGAAAAAGAAGAGCATTTTCACATCTGCTATTTTGTAATAGTCGTTCTCAAGAAAGCGGAATATCACAAACGCAGGCATCTTCAGAACAATCACGTAGATAAAGAATGCCATAAGCAGATACTTCACTGATCTCAGGCCATAGTCTGCATAGCGGGGGATAGCGAAGTTCCTGCCAAAGATCTTCTTGCCGAGTTTCCATACGCCGTCAGAGAAAGCGCCCACAGGGCATATCCATCCGCAGAATCCTTTTTTCAGGACAACGGCCAGGACAATGGCTGCGACAAAGATGACAAGACCTGCGGGATGAATGCGGTCGAATACGCCTTCCATGATCCAGAGCTTAAGGCCCATAAGCGCGCCGATCGGCAGAAAACCTTCAACTCCAGGGAACCGGTTCTTCAGCACCTCTTCTTCACCTCCCGCCGGCAACGCTTCCCTGCTGAGAAAGTGGTCAGTGAAGATGAAGAAGTGGTACCCGGCATAAAGCAGGAAGAGAACTATTCCCCACTGCATTGTGTAGCGCAGATAGCGCACGTACGCCCGGTCTATATTTCCCATGCTTATTAGTGTAAAGAAAACAGGCTGAAGAATAGTATGATTTAGGACATATGGCCTGGAGCGTCGGCTGCAGGCTGCACTTTCTGTTGCAATGCCGATCGCCACACTACGCTATGACGTCGTACCGTAAGGACCCTATCGGGAGAGCAGAATACCGATCACTTCTGACATCTTTGTTGCGCCAGGAGCAACAGAATGAGCAATTCCTGCAGCTGCAACTGTCATAAAGAACACGATCGCAAAGGGGATAACCGTAGTTCCCAAGACACTGCCCACCCAGTCGGGATTGGCCATGCGCCTCATACTCTTCACAAGACCGGTGGCAAGGAGAAAATCAAAGGCAGCCTCTCCCAGTATGGCAGGCGCTGCATAGACAAGATAGAAGGCAGCTCCGAAGACAACGGCAAGAAGCAGTGCGAGGATGAGAAGGACTATGCCGGCATCCTCAACATCAACTATCCCTGATGCTGCATCCCCTGCAGCGCTGGCTGCGCTGCTTCCTGCGGACTCAGCTGCTGAGGAAACCGCATCCGGCAGTGTCTCCTGAACAGATGTTGCCCCCTAGTCAAAGAAAGCTGATGCCCCGCCCCCCTGGAATTGACCTCCGCCGCTTCCAAACGGCAGACTGTCCGGAAAGGAGCCTCCGCCGCCCGGAAAGACATCCGGAACGATATTAACGGCATCAGCATTCTCAATGAAGCTGTCTGCATTATTTTTGCTGCTGCCGGAGGACGTCATATGGAGGAGCCAGAACTTGATGAAACCGAAGAAGGAGAGATAAGAACAGATCACTGCTATGGGATACCTGATGAGCATGCTGCCAACGTGCAGATGCAGCAAGGTCCAACTCACGAGAAGACCGGAAAGAGCTGTGCCGATGAGAATAAGTGACATATGGAAGCGGAGAAAGAACCGCTTTTTGAGAAATCTCACAAACCTTTCCCGCCTGTGCAGCTGCTTGGCTATTTCCATAAGTCAGGAAACTATATCATTCCCGTCCGGCGCTATAGCAAGTATTCCGTCTCCCCGGGAGAGGCAGATAGTTCACTATGCTGCGTGCAGAACCTTGATCGTCTTTTTGTCGTCTGCGGTCCTGATCACACAGGTTGCGGTCTTTCCGGAACTGGTCGTGGAATAAAAATAGTAGATATTGATACCGGCATCCGCGATGATCTCTGATATCCTCTCGAGCGCTCCCACCTTGTTTGCCATTTCCACCAGAATAACTGACGACTCCTGTATGTCATCAGCTCCGATCTTGTCGAGGGCCTTCTCTGCTTTTACCAGATCGTCCACGATCAGGGTAAATGTTGCCCTGCGGCTCATGCCGCTGGCCGAATAGCCGGTGCCGGCAAGTATGTTCACGTTCTCTGCTGCAAGCGCTGCTGCCACTTTTGCGGTCAATCCCGTGCTGTCGAGAAACGTTGCGGTGATCTCTTTTGCAGGCCTGGCAGTGAATGCCGGAACTGCGGATGCCTTCGCCGTCGGTTTTGCTGCGGCTTTCTTCACAATCTTCGGGGTCACATTCTTAGCTGCTTTAGCCATGACTCGTCTCCTTGAGATGTATTCCTGCCACCCAGGGATGCCAGGGGAAAAACTGTTTGACCGATCTTTCTGTTGCTGCATGAAATGACTTTAATTTACAACATCATGAGACTGCAGGACAAGCTCAGAGTATGCCGAACACATGCATCAGGCAGACTGAAAGAGATCTTGTATCAAAGCTGCCACTCAATGTGCGCCCCTGCTCCTTGCAGCCTGTCCTCTTTCCCTCTATAGTAATGCTGGCATGAAGTGTGGATTTTGTGTCTCAATCCTGTTCCTTTTTATTTCCCTATGCAGAAACTGTTGAAGATTTTCATGAGAATTTCGTCGGTTGTGATGGTCCCTGTAATCTCTCCGATCCGGTCAAGGCTTCCCCTCATCTCAATAGAGAACAGTTCAAGGGGGTCATCCCCTGACAGGAGAACGCCTGCCCTGTTAAGCGATTCTGCGGCACCGTCGAGTGCAGCCTTGTGCCGGATGTTCGTGATCACCACACCCTCCCTCTCCTCTTGCCAGCCACGAAGGTTTGATTCGAAGATAACTGACTTGAGCCTCTCGATCCCTTCGCCGGTGACTGCGGAGATACAAAGAGATCCCTTCCCTTCAGCCGCGCTGTTTTCAAAGGATATTTTCTGAGGCAGGTCAGCCTTGCTAATGACCATCAGGGCATTCTTGTCTCTGATAAGGGCAAGGAGGTCATGGTCCTCCTGCCCAAAGGGCTCGCTGCCGTCGAACAGGGCAACGATGAAATCAGCATGTTCTATCGCCTGCATACTCCTTCTGATACCTTCCTGCTCAACGATCTGATCAGAGCTTCGTATGCCTGCAGTATCCATGATCCTGACCGGCAGGCCATGGATATTCAGATAGTCTTCGATGAGATCACGCGTTGTGCCCGGCAGATCGGTAACAATGGCACGGTCCTTCTGAAGCAGGGCATTCAGCAGAGATGACTTGCCGACATTCGGCCTTCCCACGATCGCGATAGAGAGACCCTCCCTGAAGAACCTCGCCTCATTGAACGTATCTGACAGTTTCAGGATCTCTGCAGTTGTGTCCGACAGTTTTCTTTCGATCTCATTTTTTGACGTTGCCTCGATCTCATCCTCAGGGAAGTCGATATGCGCCTCAACAAAAGCAGTTATCTCTATAAGCTGCTCTCGTATTGCGGAGAGTTTCTCTGTCAGTCCGCCTCTGAGCTGCTCACTGGCTATTCTCATGCTTTCCTCAGTCTTTGCATTAATGATGTCGAGGACTGCCTCTGCCTGGCTGAGATCTATTCTGCCATGCAGGAATGCGCGCTTTGTAAACTCTCCGGGCTCTGCAACCCTGACTCCCTGTCTGAGCGCAAGCTCAAGTATCTGCCTTACTGAGAGCATGCTGCCATGGCAGTTGATCTCAACAACATCCTCCCGGGTATATGAGTTCGGTGCATGCATTACCGCAAGGAGAACCTCATCCACAACGTGTTCGTCATCAGGGTCGACAATATGACCGTAGAGCATTTTATGGGACGGAGCATCTGAAGGCCTCTCATTATTCTTTGAACAGAAGATCCCTTCAGCGATCGCAACAGCATCAGGCCCGCTCAGGCGGACAATGCCGATCCCTCCCTGACCTACAGGGGTTGATATGGCAGCTATGGTGTCATCAGGATAGTTCATAACTTTTGACTCATAAGTATAAAGACTCTCAATTATAAAATCCCTCCTGCCCTCCCTTTGCCAAAGGGAGGATAACTGCCCCTCTTTGGCAAAGAGGGGTAAGGGGAGATTTATTGGGGATTAAATATACGCAATGCACTTATTAGAAACTCCCGGCTTGATAGACATACCTGTATTATATGAAATTAAAGGGAAAAGTCTGAAGGCAATGCGTGATAAGCTAATGTGCTGGTTCGTTTGCGAGGCTTCTATTGACGAAGAACTGCTGGATAATACCAAGCACATTGCCGATAAGCCAGTACAGGACCAGGCCTGAGGCCATATTCAGGAAAACAAAGGTGAAGACGATCGGCATCATCAGCATCATCTTTGCCTGCGTCGGGTCCATGCTTGACGGTGTCATCTTCTGCTGAATGAACATGGTTGCACCCATGAGGATCGGCAGAGGACCTAAGGCAAAGCCTCCGATAAGCGGCAGGACTGCCGGGATATGGCCAAAGAGCGTGTCAGGACCGGAGAGGTCCGTGATCCAGAGCATGAACGGTGCACCTCTCAGTTCTATAGCTCTCAGCAGGACCTGATAAAGGGCAAGGAAGACCGGTATCTGAAGAAGCATCGGCAGACAGCCTCCAAAAGGGCTGACCTTGTGTTTTTTGTAAAGCCCCATCATTTCCGCCTGCTGCTTCTGGGGATCCTTCTTGTATTTCTCCTTGATCTCATTCATCAAAGGCTGGATCTCCTGGAGCTTCTTCATGGACTTCTGGCTTTTTGTCATGAGCGGGACAAAGGGGATCCTTGTGACAATGGTAATAAGAATGATGGCCCAGCCATAGTTGCCCAGGAACTGATAAAAGAACTTGAGTATCCAGAAGAGCGGTCTCGCAATGATCGAGAAGAACCCGAAATCTATGACATGCTCAAGCCCAATGTTAAGCGCCTCAAGCCTGTCATTCTCTTTTGGCCCTGCGTACAGATGGAACTTGTTCGAACCGCTTTTTGCCTTGAATGCCACGACAGGGGAATCCTGCACCAATAATGCCTTTGCCTCCTCAACAGGGGTTGCAGGCACAAGCGCTGCGAAAAAATACTTGTCCTGCTGCGCAATCCATTTGAGGTTATCATGAAACACCTTCGGTTCTTTCAAATCCCCTGCTTTCAGGTCCTTAAGGTCGCTGCCGGTCAGAACGGTCGGCCCGACATGAATTGAGTCATCCTTCTCAACAATGCCGAAATCGCTCCCCAGCGTGATCCAGTATTCAGGAACGCCGGAAACCTCATCCGTAAGTTCAACCAGGTATGACGCATCTGAAAAGGTATAGGTTCTTTTAACCGACCTGCCATCCTTTGCATATTCAAACACAAGACTGCCTGTCTTGTTCTTATTATCCAGCTTCAGGTCTCTGCCAAGGACAGAGAAATTGACGTTTGCAAGATCAAAGGAACTACTGGTTCCGATCCCGACAGCAGGGACAACGCCCGGTTTTTTGAGAAGAAGAACATCCTTGCCTGTCTTGTCCTTATACGGTTTAATGGTCCAGGACTTGATCGTGCCGCCGCGCGAGGTAAATACCGCGGCAAAAAGATCATTCTCCACGGTGATTTCCTTCTCATCCGCAACAACCGTTTCAGCAATGGCTTTCGGGGCTTCAGCCTTTTGGGTCGGATCTTTTTTTGCTGCCTCTGGTGCGGGCTGCTGTTCAGCAGGTTTCTGCACAGGGGCTTTCTGGGACTCGCCCGGAAAAAGGTATTGAGATCCCACGATCACAAGAAATGAAAGCACAACGGCTATAACGGTTCTGTTATCCATAGTTATTTGACCGGATCAAATCCGCCCTCTTGAAAAGGATTACATCTGAGAATCCTGCGTGCGGCAAGGGCCGAGCCTTTCAAGGCGCCATACTTCCTGACCGCATCAATCGCGTAATCAGAACAGGATGGTATGAACCTGCAACTGGAGGGGAAAAGGGGTGATATCATATATTTATAGAGCCTGATGATCGCTATGAATAGTATTCTCATGCTTTAATCCTGCAACGACCCTGCATATGCTCCTGTCAAGGTCAAGAAACTCGGCCTCCGCAGCTGTGCTCCGTGCAACCACAACAATATCACAGCAGAGGGGATTTCCTGTCAGCAACTTTCTGAAGATCTCCCGGAGACGCCGCTTGATTCTGTTTCTCGTAACCGCATTCCCGACCTTTCTGCTCACCACAAAGCCGAGCCTGCTCTGTTCGAGGCCATTAGGATGCACATAGAGAATAAGGTGACGGGAAGGAAATTTACGGCCCTGCTCAAAGACGTGATTGAATTCTCCTCTTCGAGTCAGCGTCTGAAGAAGGCTTCTCTTCAAACAGCCAGTCTTTTCCGTCCTTTTTTCCTTCTCCTCTTGATCACGTTGCGGCCGCCGACCGTGCTCATTCTTACGAGAAAGCCGTGCGTCCTCTTCTGTTTCTTGTTGTGTGGATGAAATGTTGTATATGTTCCCATAGTTTTTTCCTGAGCGAGAATTATAACCATAGGTTTTTAAGAATGTCAAGAGGCAAGGCCGGGATAAAGCATTTTCCGTTAAATTCGCAGAAATATCAAATAGAGGGGAAATACGAGACAGGTTTGAAAAAAGCTCCATGGCAAGGCGCGCAAGAAACAGGGAATGCGGCATAATTGAGAATTGCGTACCGTAATGAGTTTCGAAGCGCAACACAGCATGCGGACTTTATGCAAACCAGTCAATTCTTGATAAAAGTAATATAAAGAAGGTATATTATCAGACTAATTTTTCGTATGGAGGTCTCTCATGTTTACAAACTTGGCTTATGCAATGGGCACAAACCCTCAGGCAGGACAGGGACAGGGCGGGGGACTTATGGGATTCCTTCCTCTTATCCTTATATTTGTCATTTTTTATTTCATGCTCATCAGACCCCAGCAGAAAAGGGCAAAAGAGACAAAGGCCATGATCGAGAACCTGAAAAAAGGGGACAAGGTCATCACCTCTGGCGGCGAATATGGTGTTGTCGAAGAGGTCAAGCCGACCACCGTCATTGTCAAGATAGCTGAAAACGTTAAAGTAAAGTACGGCAAGGGCTTTATCGCTTCGGTAAGGACAGAAGAAGACGAATAGTCCATAGTAATCAGTCAGTTTCTTCACTGGTCATCATTGCAGAAAAATCATTTGAGTTTATTTCGCGGAGGTTATTAGATGAATAAGAGCATTTTCTGGAGATTCCTTTTTATCGGGATAGCTGTTGTTGCTGCAGTTGTCTTTTTTCTGCCCAATACTCCCGTATTCAAGAGTATGCCGGAGTGGTGGCAGAAGAACATGCCGAACAAGGGCATAGTGCTCGGCCTCGATCTTCAGGGCGGCCTGCATCTTGTCTATGAGGTAGAAGCAGACAAGGCAGTCGAGTCCACAATCGAGCGTTACGCTTTCACCATAAAGGAAATGCTTCAGAAGAGGAAACTCCAGGCAGAAGTAAAAAAGAACAACCTGAACATTGAGGTAACACCCGCTTCTCAGGACATCATGAAAGCGCTCAGGGAAGGGTATAACAACCTCGACATATCCGAGTCCGGACAGATGGTCACTCTCAGGCTGAACGAAAAAGAAAGATCGTTCATTAAGGACAATGCGGCAAACCAGGCGCTCGAGACGATCAGGAACAGGATAGACCAGTTCGGCGTTGCTGAACCTACGATCCACAGACAGGGGCAGAATGAGATCGTGGTGCAGTTACCCGGAGTAAAAGACCCTCAACGGGCGAGAGATCTGATCGGCAGAACTGCGCTGCTTGAGTTTAAGATCGTAAACGATGAAGCGCCGCTTGCTTCTCAGCTGCCTTCTTCCATAACACCAGGCGACGAGGAGAAGATACTGAGCCAATTTGCTGACAAGATACCTGCTGACAGCCAGATCCTTTTTGAGAAGAAGGTGAACAAGGAAACCGGTGCTGTGACGAAGTTCCCCATTCTTGTGAAAAAAGACGCTATGCTCACCGGCGCACTCCTGAGCGAGGCAAAGGTCACCCTTGATACGCAGTTCAGCACACCCCATGTATCCATTACCTTCAATCCCGAAGGCGCGAAAAGGTTCGAGGAAGTGACCGGTGCAAATGTAAAGAAGCGACTTGCTATCATTCTTGACAACACGGTCTATTCAGCACCGGTGATCCAGGAGAAAATCGGGGGAGGCAGCGCCCAGATAACCGGAAGCTATGGCATGGAAGAGGCTAAAGACCTGAGCATCGTTCTCAAGGCTGGAGCACTTCCTGCTCCGCTCAAGATGCTTCAAAACGTGACCGTCGGACCATCGTTAGGCAGCGACTCGATCGAGGCAGGCAAAATGGCAGGCATTGCAGGAACGATTGCCGTGGCATTGTTTATGATCTTCTACTACAGGCTGTCAGGCGTTATCGCTGACTTTGCCCTGACCCTTAATATTATCCTGCTCTTCGGTGCCATGGCATCCCTGAACGCAACGCTCAGTCTGCCGGGCATCGCAGGCATCATTCTGGCGATCGGTATGGCTGTTGACTCCAACGTGCTGATGTTCGAACGAATGAGGGACGAACTGCGCGCAGGCAAGACCCCGCGGTCTGCGGTTGATTCAGGCTACAAGAAGGCGTTCTGGACCATCTTTGACTCTCACATTACAACCTTGATCACCGCTGCTGTTCTCTACCAGTTCGGCACCGGGCCGATCAAAGGTTTTGCGGTCACACTGGGCCTCGGCGTTATGATCAACCTTTATACAGCGCTGATCGGGACCAAGTCCGTCTTCGATCTGATAAATTCCAACAGCGACGTCAAGAAGCTGAGCATATAGGAGAGACCATGTTTGAACTCGTTAAAAATACAAAGATAGATTTTTTGGGGAAAAAATATATTGCCTTTGTCCTGTCCGGCCTCATCTCGATCATCGGCCTTTTCGCGATATATCAGATCGCACACGGCAGGGCAAACCTCGGCATAGACTTTGCGGGCGGCACATCCGTGCAGCTCAAGTTCGAAAAACCAACAAAGGTTCATGACATCAGAAAAGCGCTTGAGGATGGCGGCATCAAGGACTTTGACCTCCAGGAACTGACCGGTGAGAACAAGATACTTATCCGGGCAAAGAACATCGAGATACAGCTGGGCAAGGTGTCAGAACAGATCACCAGCGTTATCAGTCAGAAGTTTCCGGAAAACAAGTTTGTTGTGGATTCGACAACTGAGATCGGCCCCAAGGTCGGCGGCAAGCTTCGCGCAGATGCGGGCATGGCGATCGTCGTATCAACGATCGGCATTCTTATCTATATTGCGATCAGGTTCAAGCTCAACTTTGCGGTCGGCGCTACCGTTGCAACATTTCACGATGTAACCGCAGTGTTAGGCATCTTCTTCCTGTTAGGCAAGGAGATCAATCTCATCCTTGTAACCGCGCTGCTGACCATCGCCGGCTATTCGCTGACCGACACGGTCGTTGTTTTTGACAGGATCAGGGAAAACCTCCGCACGCGGCTTAAGGACCCGGTTGAAGGCGTAATGAACCTGAGCATCAATGAGGTACTGTCGAGGACCATCGTTACATCGTTCACGGTTCTCCTTACGTCGATCGCTCTCTTCTTTTTCGGCGGGGAGGTGCTCCACGACTTCAGTCTGGCAATGATCCTGGGCGTTCTGGTCGGCACCTATTCATCGATCTTTGTTGCAAGCCCGATCGTGCTCCTCTGGGGCGGCAACAAGGCCTTTGCAAAGAAATCGTGATGTGTGATGAGTAAAGAGTAATGCATAAAGACGAGAGGATTGCGTCTTTATTTAATCGGCCACAGTCTCTTTTGTTTCATTCTCACACTGATTACGCATTACAGATCACGCGTTACGGCCTCTATGCATAGGCGCTGGCTCCTTAACAAGACCAACGCTGAATTCATTTCCTATCTTTCCCGTGCAGCTTCGATCTCCCCGGTATTCTCCCAGATCCTTATCAATCGCGGCATAAAGACAGCAGCCGAAGTGCAGGACTTTCTGCACCCTCGGGTTACCGGTCTATCAGACCCCTTTGACCTTCACAATGTAAGGCCGGCAATTGAGCGGATCAAGGCTGCGCGCAAACAGGGGGAGCGGGTCTTTGTTCACGGCGACTATGATGCAGACGGCCTGACAGCCACAGCTATCATGGTGAGTGCGCTCAGGACAGCAGGTCTGGACGTCCACTACTTTATTCCCAGCAGGATGACCCATGGTTACGGGTTTAATATCATAGGCGTGGAAACAGCCCAAAAGGCCGGCGCAAGATTGATCATAACCGTAGACTGCGGCATCAGTTCTTTTGAAGCTGCAGCTCATGCGCAAAGCCTGGGGATCGACCTGATCATCACTGACCACCACGAGCCGACACGGAAAGAAGGGACAAAGAACAAGGGGCAAGGGGCAGAGGATTCCAGTGACGGTCAAGAACTGGTTACGCATCACGCGTCACGCATCACGGATTTTATGATTCCTCATGCCGTGGCAGTCATCAATCCAAAGTGTTCTCCTGATGGTTCACGCCTCACGGTCCTCTGCGGCGCCGGCATTGCCTTTAAGCTTGCCCAGGCAATGGCAATAGATAACGACATCACCTTTTCAGAAGATGACCTTATGCCGCTCCTGGACCTTGCTGCCCTCGGCACGATTGCAGATGTCGTTCCCCTTATCGGCGAGAACAGGATCATTGTCAGGGAGGCCATGCAGCATATTCAGGATGGGAACAGGCTCGGCATGAGGGCGCTGAAGCAGGCCGCGGGACTGGACAATAAACAGCTGAGAACCGGCCTTCTTGCCTTCACCCTGGTCCCGAGGATCAATGCCGCAGGCAGGGTCGGCGATGCACAGGACGTGGTGAAGCTTTTTCTCTCTGATGCTGAGCAGGAGGCCTACGATCTTGCAGCGTGGCTTGACCGGACAAACAGCGAACGCAGGAAGATCGAGGAGATCGTTTATCAGGATGCGCTGTCAGAACTAAGAGGAATTGATCCGGCAGCGGTAATCATGCTTGCCAAAGAAGGATGGCATCCCGGCGTGTTAGGCATTGCGGCATCAAAGATTGCGGACTCCTTTAATCTCCCTGCCTTTATTTTCACGATCGAGAACGGCATCGCCAAGGGCTCCAGCCGCAGCATTCCGGCATTTGATATCTGTGCCGGGCTTTCAGAATGCAGGGATCTTCTTATCGCTTTTGGCGGCCACAAGCAGGCTGCAGGGGTAAGACTCAGGGCAGACAACCTCCCTGCCTTTGAACAGCGGCTGCGGCAGATCATTCAAAGAGACGTCTCCCCGGAAGACCTTGTCCCCACCCTTGAGATACATGCCTCTGTTCTGCTCAACCAGCTGGACACACAACTCATGCATGAGATCGAACTGCTCGAACCTTTTGGCCATGGCAACCCGGAACCTCTCCTTGGCGCCAGGGAGCTCGAGATCATGTATCCAAAAGTGCTCAAGGACCGCCACCTGAAAATGAAGCTCAAAAAAAGCGCATCGTATATTGATGCCATAGGCTGGGACATGGGCCACCTGCTTGAAGATCTCGGCCAGGCAGCTATCTTTGACGCTGTCTTTACGCCCTCGTATAACGACTGGAACGGCAACAGGAGCATCCAGCTTGTCCTCAAGGGACTTCGCCCCTCTGCGTAGCAAAAGCCGTTCAAGGGGTCGTCCCGACGAGTTGGGATCAGCTCCACCATTTATTCCCTGTCCAAATCCGTTATGCAATAGCGCATCATCTTTACATTCTTCCGATAGATCTGCCCAAACTTCTGCTATAATTTGACAAGTTTGTTGCCGTAAGGTAATGGGGGACGTGAAATGAAGAGCGACAAAGAACAGAATAATCATATCGCCCTGTTTAAGGGCAAGGCGATCAGAAAGACCCTGCATAACAAGGAGTGGTGGTTTTCGGTCGTTGATGTAATTGCCGTGCTGACGGATAGTCCTACTCCCAGGCAATACTGGGGCAAGGTTAAGCAGCGCGAGTTTCTGGATCTTCAGTTGTCCCCAGTTTGGATACAACTGAAATTGGAAAGCGCAGACGGTAAAAAAATATGAAACCGACTGCGCCAATACCGAAGGCATGTTCCGCATTATCCAGTCTATCCCCTCACCTAAGGCTGAGCCTGCATGCCATCATTGATGGCAATGCCATATTGGCTACTTGCAAATAAATTAGGGAATTATTGGGTTTATGATATTTTATGCGAACATGGCCCAAATAACTTGAATCTATGTGAATAGTATTTGGTCCATGTTCTATTCCATATCTCCATTAAAGCAATGAAACTGAAGTATAAGGAGGGCTGCATAAATACTGGGAGACGGGATGAAGGTCACGAGTGACAAAGCTAAGCTATTCCTCGCTGTAACGATATTGCTTCTTGTTGTGCAGACAGCAATTGCCGAAGATCTGCTTTCATACCATGAAAAAACTGGAACTTTGGAAATTATCTTGGCCAAGTTGTCCCAAGCTGAGCCCACGTTTTTTGTTCCGATAACTGCACAGGACTACTTTAATCGAGCTGAAAAATATCATAAGGAAGATCAGATAGACCGTGCTCTCCTTGACTATGACAAGGCCCTTGATATTGATCCGGCAATGGTAATGGCATATGAGAGGCGGGGTTCAATCTATGCCCGAGAGGAGAAATATGAGCGTGCAGTCGCCGACTTTAACCGGGCCATAGGGCTTAATCTGCACACAGCTTCCGTATTTGCAATGAGGGGCGCTGCATATAGCGACCTCAAGGAGTATGAACTTGCCATTGATGACCTTTCCCGGTCGATCAAAATGGATAGCAAGCGTGCCGATACTTATCGTCTCAGGGGAGAAGCATATAGTGTTCTGCACGATTATGGTATGGCTGCGGCTGACATGAAGAAATCTATTGAACTAAATCCGAAAGCCTGCTGTGAATTTCATATGCTTGGTGATTATCTCATGCAACAGGGAGAAACAGAGCAGGCCATTATACAGTACACAAAGGCCACTGAGTGTGAGCCAAACCACGACACCGCATATATCCATAGAGGTCTTGTATACTATCGCACCGGGCGATTTGCGAATGCTTTTGCGGACTTTACATCGGTCACTGACAAGGCAAGGACCTACGATTATGTTCTTCTTTATGCGCACATTGCTGGTCGAAAAAGCAATATCCAAGGACTCGATGACTTTACTCATATGCTATCTGTCCTCTTCTCCAAAAAATCCGCTGATCAATGGATAGTGCAGCTCGCAGGCTATCTTCTTGGAGACAGCATGAATGAGGGAAAGCTGATAGAAGAGGCGAAAAAGGGTAAAGATACCGATGACATCAACGGGCGGCTCTGCGAGGCATATTATTTCATCGCCGAAAAGCTTCTTTTGCAGGGAGCTACCGGAATGGCAGAAGAGTACTTCAGGAAAAGCATTGACACCGGCGTGCAGGATTTCATGGAACCGGAAACTTCAAAGGCCATGCTGAGGATGTTAGATGGCAATGAAAAATAGTGCCTCGAAAACTATAAGCAAGGGAAGTGGAGGAGATACTATGGAGAAATACTTCAAAATCATAGCAATGGTATTGATTATCGCCAGTGTTTCCATGCTGAATATGAATGAAGCATCTGCTGCAGAAAAGCCAAAATTCGCTGATGCGGACAAAGTCAACGCGCTGTATCTTTCTGGTGAAACGAAAAAGGCCAAAGAGTTGATGCTCAAGGCCCCTGAGAACCAGCGGGACATAGGCTGGTACGGCTTTATGATTCACCTGCAGATAAGACTCGGTGAATCGAAGGATGCAGAAATAACCGCTAAGGCAAGTATTTCACGATACCCTAAAGAGTCTTCCCTATACCTAAGCCTGGCCTCTGCCTATTCAGCGCAGAAGGAATATGAAAAGGCCCTGGAGACTATAGAGCAGGCAAGAGCTTTTGCGGCTCAAGACAAAAAGGAACGCGGCTGGGTACTGGACGAAAAGGCCCGCATCTACAAATCCATGGGTGAGTATGAGAAGGCTAAGAAAACCTACGATGAACTTTTACAATTTGACGCAGGTAATATCAATTACATTCTCAACTCCATGATGATAGAATCTGCGCTTGGCAACTATTCAATATGTAGTGCACGCTTTGAAAAAGCAAAGGCTGATGGGATCAGCCCATATGGCGAGAACGTGGGAATCCAGTTTCTCAGTATTGCAGCTTACCACAGCGGGAATAATGAAGACGCGAAGAAACATACCAGGCAGCTTCGGATGAAAAATACCGGAACGTTCAACAGCGAGATTGCGTTTATGAGTTTCGTTCTTGACTATGAAGCTGATGCCGTCATTGAAATGCTCAGAGGCACCCAGCCGCCGGGAGGAGATACAACCTCTATCTACTATGCGGGGTTGAAGGCGAGAAAGGGCGATGAAGCTATGCTGAACAATATACTTGCAAAGTGGAGCGAGCTTACCGCTGGAGAACTGGAAGCGCTTGCGATTGTGCTTGTCCACCTGAAGTATCAGGAAGCTCTTGTTGTCGCACAAAACCTCTATGAGAAGAATCCGCGAGATCCAGATTATAATTATCTGCTTGCATTTGCCCACAAGAATAGCGGTAAAGACTATCGGAAATACTCCGAGTATGCCATCAGTAAGGCACCGAACAATAAGGTGTATGGGGCACTATTGAAAGGAGGTAACGATACCGGGCAGCGGCAGTGATAGCATGAAACTTCTCACCGGAGAGAACGGCATGCCTGAGTGGTAAAACCGCATACAGCCTACGGCATTGAGATGACGAAGGCTTTGCTCTGAAAAGCAAATACAAAAAAACCATTGAACGGGAGGTAATGATGAAATACTTATCGGTCATTGTTGGTCTTGTGCTATCTGTTTTGGCTGGTCTTGTCGTGGCGCATAATGCTAACGCAGGAGAATCCTACTCGGCCGACATAGTAGAGTTTGGCGTATATAAAGCTGGTAACTTGAAGCAGGTAGAAGACGAACCAAGCCCAACAGGAACGCGCAATAAGGTAACAGGCCTTCAACTCGTTGAGCAGACAGAAAGGATACCGGGAAAACTCAACAATCGTTTTGGAGTCAAATGGAAAATCAATGGCCCCGTGAAGGACGAAAACATCGAATACATCAGAATGGTTAAATTTCCGCGACCCATGAAAAAAGCTGATGGCTCAACGCAGGAAGTTTATCGTTCTACAAAGCCTGCCAAGGTCGGGCAAATAACCTATGACGGATATGGCTTTGACAACGAATGGGAAATAATCCCCGGTATATGGACATTTGAAATCTGGGTGCAGGGCAAGAAACTGGCTGAAAAGTCCTTAACTGTCTACGCGCCGACCACAGAGTGAATAGTTGAGCTATGCGGCACTATTTTATAATATCAAAGGTCATCGAAGCGACTTCCACGTCGTCAATGTAGATCTTCCTGGTCCATTTCCCTGGGACTAATTCATATTCATAGCCTTTAACAAAAGACCAGGTAAAATGGCCTGAAGGATCATTACCTGCACTAACTATACGATCACGAACGCTTGTGGTAAGGGTCTCACCATTTGGCTGCTTTATCGGCGGGTGATGCATGACGTTTTTCAACTTGAAGGGCCTGTCCGCCGGCAGATTCTGAAATTTTACCGTAACGCCCCAAATTTCATTCAGCCTGCAGGGAATAACTGCAGTTGTTTCAAAATGCTCGACATTTTTTCTCTTAATAATTACCCCGCCGCTGGTTTTATCACTGGTGGGGACTTCAGATGTCAACTCACCAGTATAGCGGCCATACGCTGTGATAGATGCAGTTGTTGGCTCTGCAGCGCAAAACGCTACAGTGTAAAGCAGGCTGCAACATAGCAATATGGCTACTATCCAACAGTTCCGGGACGTCACATAAATATGTTAGCACATTTTGTTGTAGTAGATTTCCGGGCGCTTGGCCGAGCATTGCTGAAGCTCTCAGCCCTTGCAAGGCGCAAGGACAAGCTCGGATACGTCGCAGTGTCGAGCGCAACACAGTATACGGCCTTTTTCAAAGCTGAACTGTTCACTCTTCGCGGTTTAGCAGTATAATAGGCTATGTCTGAGACATTATCCCTAACCGGGCTCATCGACAAGGTCCGCTCTTATAGCCAGGATGCTGATTTTAATTCTGTTCAGCGGGCATATCATTTCTCGCGCGAGGCCCATTGCAGCCAAAAGAGAAGCGAAGGCTCGCCGTATATTAATCATCCCCTTGCTGTTGCCTATATCCTTGCTGACATGAGGATGGACACGCTTTCAATCGCATCCGGCCTGCTCCACGATACGGTTGAAGATGCTGAAGTTACGATGGATGACATCAAGGTCATCTTCGGCAAAGAGATAGCCTTTATTGTAAAGGGCCTCACAAAGCTCGCCAAGGTCGAGTTCAGAACAAAGCAGGAGGCGCAGGCTGAAAACTTCAGAAAGATGCTGCTGGCCATGTCAGAGGACATCCGCGTCATGCTCATCAAGTTCGCTGACAGGCTCCATAACATGCGGACACTTCAGTTTCTGCCTGAGGCCAAGCAGCAGCGTATCGCAGCTGAGACGCTTGAGATCTATGCGCCGATAGCGAACAGGCTTGGTATCGGATGGCTTAAGACCGAGCTTGAGGACCTGAGCTTCAAATATCTCATGCCCCAGCTATACGATGATCTGGTCAGGAAAGTCGCAAAGCGCAGAGAAGAGCAGGAGGGGTATATAAAAGAGGTCGTTGCCCTGATCGAACAGCAGCTGAAAGAAGAGGAACTCCCGGGCAGGGTCAAAGGGCGGGTAAAACACTTTTACGGCATCTACCAGAAGATGCAGAAGCAGAGGATCACCTTTGATGAGATCCATGATGTCATAGGCGTCAGGATCATTACAGACACCAATGCCAATTGCTACGCTATCCTCGGCATTATTCACTCTCTCTGGACACCCATTCCGGGCAAATTCAAGGACTATATCGGCGTGCCCAAGTCGAACATGTACCAATCCCTTCATACTACGGTCATAGGCCCGAAAGGGGAGCGTGTCGAGTTTCAGATACGAACTGACGAGATGAATAAGGTTGCAGAACAAGGCATCGCCTCTCACTGGAAATATAAGGAAAAGGGAACCATTGACGAAAACAACAACAAGTATATTACCTGGCTCAGGGAATTGGTGCAGGTGCAGAAAGATGAACCGAATGCAGTCGATTTTCTGGAGGCCCTCAAGGGAGAGGTTGTGCCTGAGGTGGTCTATGTCTTCACTCCCAAAGGAGAGGTAAAAGAGATGCCACTCGGTTCAACACCGGTTGATCTTGCATACAGCATCCACACCCAGATAGGTCACAAGTGCGTCGGCGCAAGGATCAACGGCAAGATCGTGCCTCTGAAATACAAGATGAGAAACGGCGATACGGTCGAGATCATCACCTCGCCTGCACATGGCCCGAGCAGGGACTGGCTCAAGTTTGTTGTCACACAAAGGGCAAAGGCACGAATAAAACAGTGGATCAAGGCAGAAGAACGCACACAGAGCGTTGAACTCGGCATCAAGCTGCTTGAGAATGACTTCAGAAAACACGGCATGAGCCACGCGCTGATGAAATCAGATGAGATACTGGATGTAGCCAAGGCATTAGGCGTAGGCAATCTTGAAGAACTCTTTGTGGCTGTCGGCTTCGGCAAGATCACGCCGCATCAGGTGATCAACCGGCTCAGGCCGGAAAAAGAGGTTACCGAAGAAGAGGCAGTAAAGATCCGGAGGCCGGCAAAAGAACATAAAGGCATCAGCATCAAGGGCATTGATGATATTCTCTACCATACGGGCAAGTGCTGTTTCCCTGTACCGGGCGACAGCCTTGTAGGCTTTGTCACGATCGGCAAAGGAGTTACGATCCACCGAAAGGACTGCCTGAACCTTGAAAGGCTTGCCATCGAAAATGCACGGCTCGTGGATGTTGAATGGCAGCCGTCAGCCCAAAGTATGGCAAACACCAAGCTTTATGTCGAGACCGTTGACAAGCCCGGCATTCTCGCAAATCTCAGCGTCCTCATCTCGTCACTCAATATCAATATCGTGCATCTTGAGGCATCATCGACCCAGGACAAGAAAGGCCATATAACCCTTGTCATTGAGGTTAAGGACCTTACGCAGCTCAAGTCGCTCATGCACAAGATCACCCAGATGGAAGGCATTCTCCGGATCAGAAGATAGGCTTTTATTTTCCCCTAATTGCTGCTGTATTTTTTGAGCCAAATAACAGCCTGGTCAAAGTATGATTTATTGGTTGCCAATTCGAGAGTGAAGTCTACGAGTCCCCTCTGTGAGGCTTTTAACACATGGCCGTTCATCTGCAGAAAAACTGCGGTTGATGTTATCGCTGTTCTCTTGTTCCCGTCAAGGAACGAATGGTTTTTTATAAGAGACTCGGCCAGGGCTGAGGCTTTATGGAATATAGTGGAATATAACTCCTCATTGTTAAAAACTGCCTGTGGCCGGGACACTGCAGATTCAAGAGTCAGTGAAGAAATGGGCAGTTATCGCAGGGCTGCGCCTTCTGCTCGTGCCTTTCTACGGCCTCGCGATTATCTTGGTAACCTTGCTATTTTGAGGGCCATCTGATAATTTTCCTTAATGTATATCAATATGGGCAGATGGACTGAAAACGAACTGGACCGAAACATTTGCGAGGCAGCAAGAATTGCTGATCCCGAAGAGCGCATCGCCCTTCTTTCAGAATATTTTCTCAACACCCCCTATCAGGAATCGACTCTTATCGGCAGCGAGCGGGTTGAAGAGAAGCTTGTTGTGGACCTCAGCGGACTGGACTGCTTCACCTTTCTCGATTATGTTGAGGCGATGAGATTATCAAGGTCATTTTCAGACTTTCAGGATACACTTAAGCAGGTTAGATACAGAGGGGGCCTTGTCTCATACAGAACAAGGCACCATTTTTTTACTGACTGGGCTGCATACCGCTCTGCCTTTGTGAAAGATGCAACCATAGAGACAGGGCTGAATCAGGCTAAGAAAGTCCAAAAGACGCTGAATCGAGAAGATGACGGCACTCTTTTTCTGCAAGGCATAGATCCTGTTGAAAGAACAATTGCCTATATCCCCACAGACAAAATTGATGCGCCAATAATACAGAACCTGAAAACAGGAGACTATGCAGGCATCTATTCAGACAAAGTTGGGCTCGATGTGTCTCATGTCGGGATCATTTTCAGGGCCGGCGCTTCTCTTTTCCTGCGGCATGCTTCCTCATCAACTGATCTTCGTAAAATAGTCGATCAGGATTTCATGCAGTATATGAAGGGCAAGCCTGGGCTGATCGTGCTGAGACCGTTACCGGAAAAAGCATGAATATCTTCACGTTGCTATATGTGTGATTTCCTTCTTCAGGGCTATCAGCATTATGAGTCCGGGCACTGCGGTCAGCGTTGCTATGATGAAAAAAAGCGGCCAGCCGACCGATGCGGCAAGAAATCCTGAGGTCGGCGCAATAAAGATCCGGCCGAGGGATGCAAGAGATGACAGAAGCGCGTACTGTGTTGCACTGAACCGCTGATTGCAGAGTGCCATGAGAAGGGCAACAAAGGCTGCGGTTCCCATGCCGCCGGTAATATTTTCGAGGCCTACTGCCAGGATCATCACAACATAATTCTTGCCCATCCATGCAAGAACGGTCATCGACAGGATCGAGACTGCCTGGAGGATGCCAAAATAAAGAAGCGAGCGAAACTGACCGAGCCTTACCATCAGCGCTCCCCCGAAGGTTGCGCCGATAATGAGAGCCACAAGCCCGAATCCTTTATTCACCGTGCCTACTTCCCCTGCAGTGAAGCCCATTCCCCTGATCAGAAAGACGGTTGTCATGCTTCCTGCGTATGCGTCGCAGAGTTTGTATAACACAATGAGCAGCAGAAGCAGGAGTGCAGAGCGCCTTGCAAAAAAATCTTTCAGGGGGCCCCAGACAGCCTCTATAATGCTCCTTGGCGGGAGGATCTTCACTTCAGGTTCAGGGGCGAAAAGCGAGGTGAGCATGCCAATAACCATGAGGCTTGCCATCAACAGATATGTTGATCGCCATCCGATGCGTTCCGAAAGGATCATGGCAAGGGCGCCTGATACAAGCATGGCTACCCTGTACCCCGTGACAAAAACTGCTGCACCGACACCACGCTCCTGTTCTTTCAGAATATCTGTCCGGTATGCATCTACGACAACGTCCTGAGACGCAGACGTGAAGGCAACCCAGACAGCAAGAGCAGCGACAATAACGGGGGAATCCTTTGGCGATAGAAAAGCCATTGCAGCTATGCCGAGCATAAGGAGAAACTGTGTTGTTATGATCCAGCCGCGGCGCCTGCCGAGCCAAGGCGGCACAAAGCGGTCCATAAAAGGAGACCAGAGAAATTTTATGGCGTACGGGGTACCGACAAGGGCAAAGATGCCGATGGTCTTAAGATCAACGCCTTCCACCGCCATCCATGCCTGGAGGGTTCCGCTGATAAGAGCAAGGGGAAGGCCTGATGAGAAGCCCAACAGCAGCATTATGCCGATTCGTCTGTTCTTGAAGACCTGAAGGTACTCTGAAAAACCTGCGCTCATGGCCTTTATATTATCAGGGATTCTTTTTTTCGTCTGCAGCGCACGCGCCATTCCGATGCAACCGCTATGCATATTAGAGTCCCCGGCATTTGCGCGGGTAGCGCCAATGCGACTATGTGCTTGCAAAATAATGAAAAGCATGAGAATATCTATGTTATCCAACGAGTTACGAACGGGGAGGGTATATCACGATTGGTCAAGTCTAATCTACTGAGGGGAATTCTCCTGATATCACTCTGTTCGGTAGTGTTCCTTCCCGTCTATACCCTCTTTTTTCTATATCCGTCCTTTGACAGGCTCCTGACCGAAAGGACAGAAGAAGAGGCTGCCCGTTTTGCAGCACATCTTGCTTCCCGGCTGATCCCCGTCAACAGCGGATTGACCAGAGAGGTGATAACTCCTGCCTTCAGGCAGGCGATAGAGCAGAGTGCAAAGGATATGCAGTTGGTAAAAGTGAAGGTATTTGCTCCCTCAGGAGAGATCATCTACTCCACCGATCCCAAAGACATCGGCGAGATAAACCGCAAGAAATATTTTATAGAGATCGTTGCCAGGGGCAGCAGCTATACGCAGGTGGTGAAAAAGTCGTCGCAGTCTCTCGAGGGCCAGGTGATGAACACTGATGTTGTAGAGACCTATGTGCCTCTTATGGACGGACAACAGTTTGATGGCGCCTTTGAGCTCTACTACGATATAACGAAAAGCAGGGAAAAACTTGGCCGCCTTATTTCAAGGTCATCAGCAGTTGTGTTCGTTGTTGCCCTTTGTCTCCTGGTGGGGGTTGTTCTCAGTGCCGTAAATGCAAACCGAAGCATTCGCTCACGTGACAGCGCTGAAGAAGAACTGAGAAGACATCAGGATGATCTTGAGAAGCTTGTTGAAGAGAGGACCCGGGAGATCGTGAGGGCGCACCAGGAGATCGAAAAAGAGATGTTTGAGAAAAAGCAGGTGGAGGGCTATCTCCAGGACACTGAGGCAAAGTATCAATCGCTTGTGGAATCGACCGAGGATTCGATCTATCTCGTTGATAAGAGCTGTCGTTATCTTTTTATCAACAAGAAGCATCTGAATCGGATGGGCCTGCTCCCTGATCAGGTCCTTGGCCATGATTACCAAGAATTTCACTCGCCTGAAGAGACATCAAAGTTCATGGAACATGTTAATCGGGTCTTTGAGACCGGAGATTCCGTCCAGAGCGAACACATGAGCAAGCGCGACAATAAATACTTTCTGCAGACCCTGAGCCCGGTAAAAGACCTATCCGGCAGCATTGTTGCCATAACGGTCATTTCGAAGGACATCAGTGACCGCAAGCGTATGGAAGAAGAGCTGCTGTCGCTGTCGCTGACCGATGAGCTTACCGGACTGTATAACCGCAGAGGATTTCTTGCTCTGGCTGACCAGTATCTGAAGATCGTCAACCGCATGAAAAATAAAATATCGATCCTCTATGCCGACCTCGATGATCTCAAGACCATCAACGATGTTTTTGGTCACAAGGAAGGCGACAGGGCAATAATCGAGGCAGCAGGTATTCTGCGGGAAACCTTCCGCGAATCTGACGTTGCTGCCAGGATCGGCGGCGACGAGTTCGTGGTCATGCCTGCGGTGATCAGCAATGCGTCGCTTGGGACAATCCTGGCGCGCCTGCATAACAATATCGCCCTGGTCAATGCCCGGGCCGGCAGAAGCTATCAGATTTCCATAAGTTATGGCATTGCGTATTATGATCCTGAAGAACCCTGCACGATCGAGGAACTTCTGGATCGGGGTGACCGGATGATGTATGAGAACAAAAAAAGCAAGAACCACAGGGTCTGATCGTCCGAACCCGGGTTATCTCTGCTGTGGTAATGCCCCCCTGAGTCGTTCACTCCTTATATCTTTTCATTGCTGCGGGATATGATCCAGCTCATTTTCTCCTGCTGTCGGACATGAGATACTATGGCAAAAGTGAAACTGTGGGGAGGGAACATTGCATAAATATTTCCTGAAAGAATACGGGTCGTGGGGTGTCATGACGATGGCCTACCTGTCCGGACTTATCGCCGCCCGTCATATCAACATTAATGCGTTGGCAGGTTTTCTTTCCCTTGCGCTTTTGATCAATGCCAAACAGGCTGTTACGATCTGGATGAGAACAGCGGCAAAAGAGAGAATTGAGCCGGGGACTATCGTTATCATGCATATCCTTTGTGCTTCCGTTCTCCTCTACCCGCTCTATAACAATCACGGACTTCTTCAGCTTCTCCCTTATGCTGCCTTTCCTGCGGCTTATCTTCTGTCTCTGCGATTTCTGGGAGAACATGCCATCGCTACCGAGGTGCTCGGCTTTATCCTTCTGTCACTCGCTGCCCTGGTTGCAAAGGCCATTGTCGGCAGCGGTCTTGATCCGAGCCTCTTTATCGTTGTTGCGGTCTTCTTTGTTGCAGGGGTCTTCCGCGTGCGCTTACAGCTCAAGAAAAAAATGCTTTACCGGATACTCCTGTTCTGTTACGTTGGGACTGCAGCCGTGCTTTTTTATCGTGTGGGATATCGCATATTCGTACTCCTGCCGCTCATCGATAATATGGTCTTTGCCTTGACCATGTACCGGGTTGGACTGCAGACGACCGGATGGATCGAGATGGCAAAAGGCTTTCTGTTCCTGCTGCTCCTGACTGTCTTCGGCTACTGATAAACAGCAGCGGTGATCTCTTTCTGCGGGATTATCCCCTGCCGCATAATCCTGATCTCCGAACCGGTCACATCAACAATGGTGGAAGGAATATGCCCGGGTGTCTTTCCAGCATCGACGACTGCGCATATCGAGTTGCCAAAATAGTCCATGATCCTGTCGGCAGTTTCCGCAGGAGGCATACCGGTGATATTAGCGCTTGTTGCGGTGATAGGGTAGTCGAGATGTCTGGCAAGGTCAAGAGCAAAGGACTTACCCGGGACGCGGACGGCTACCTTGCCGGTGCCGGCGGTAATATAAGGAGAGAGATTGCCGCAAGCCTCAAAAATAAGGGTGAGGGGACCAGGCCAGAATTTTCCCATGAGCCTTTCCGCGGCAGACGATATTGCAGGGGTAAGAAGAGTCAGAAGCCCGGTTCTGCCGATAATGAGCGGCATAGCCTTGTCCCGGGGCCGCTGCTTTATATGGTAAAGCCTTTCAAGAGCTTCTCCCTGATCATATTTTACTCCCAGACCGTAAAAAGTCTCGGTAGGATAGGCGATGATCTCTGCACTATCCAGCAGTTGTCGCAGACGCACGACGGCGTTATCCATGCCTGATTCAGATAACCTGATGATCTCCATGGGAGATGGTAGCACAGCCCTGTCATCTTTAGGAAGTTCCGCAATAATTCCTTGACAAAAGCTCGGGCATTAGGCATATTTAGGCTATCCTGTGACAGCATCTGTTGGTGCTCAGGAGGTTTATATCGTTAGGAGGAAGCATGGGTACGAGACTGTATGTTGGGAACATCTCATTCAGGGCGACAGAGGAAGACCTGCAGAACCATTTTGCGCAGGCAGGTGAAGTGGCAAACGTAAAATTGATCAAGGACAATGCCACAGGCAGGCTGAGAGGGTTCGGCTTTGTTGAGATGGTCTCTGATGAGGACGGCCAGAAGGCGATCTCCATGTTCAATGGTCAGCAGTTCATGGAGCGTGCAATCGTCGTGAACGAGGCAAAGCCTATGGAGAAAAGAGAAGGCGGATTCAGGCAGAGGTCCGGCGGCAGAGGCGGCTCAAGAGACAGAGACTAGACCATCCGGGCAGTATCAGAGTTAAGGCAGCCTGATCAGCTCTTCAGGATCTTCTGAAGAGCATAGAGCAGACCGGAAGTTCCAATTCCCTGGAAATCACGTCGCATTTTGACTGAAAGAGGAAGTAAGTCCTTTTTGCAGTTCCAAAGAGCGTTTCAAAATTTCCCTGTCCTTTGCTGATAATAAGCTCTGCTCTCTCAAATTCCTTTTGGAAACCCGATGATGTCCAGGGAAGTATGGTGCCGATCGCGTCAGAGCCGTTGTCGATGACCTCGCATAGGGTATCAAGACCGACCTGGACAGCATCTTCCCGTGTAACGTCATTCAACACTGCCGAGCCCTTTACGACAGCCTTGACCCGCTTACCCCTAAGTCTGAGCTCCTCGATCAGGAGTCTGTCAAAAACGATCTCACCGGCATTATCCAGCAGATAAAGGATCTCCTGAACAGAGGAAAGGTCCTGCATAAAGGCACCATAGTCATCTACTGCTATCTCTGATCTCAAGGACTGCTCAACTGATTTTTCGATATCAATGCTGGTGAATATGCCGAAGTCTATGATGTTGCCTGCAATGGCGAGCCGTGATGCGGTCTTTACCGGATCAGGACTGTTTTTTACCTGTTCCCGGAGTTTTGGGTACAGAGAGAGCGCGATGTCATTGTACTCCCGCTTGATCTTCTCGAACGGATCTCCTGCAATGCCCTTGCGTATGGCCCTATGGATCAGTGTCGTGGTATACGCAGGAGGTTTGCTCATGTCTGTATCCTGCATGATCGAAAGCACATCCCTGAAGACGGCCTGCTGGGTCTTTTCATCGCATCCATACTGCGTCAAGGCGATGACCGTCTGCCTCAAAAAGCAGGGCAGACAGTCCATGAAGGTCTTCATTATCTCTTTTTTTCTACCTTTTCTGCTTTTTTCTCCACTTCTATTGCCATCATCTTTCTGTGTTCAAGCAGTTTTTTGGTCAGCTTTGGATCTTTTCTGGCAATGATCTGTGCAGCAAGGATAGCGGCGTTCTTTGCGCCTGCCTTGCCGATCGAGACCGTTGCTACCGGTATTCCTGGAGGCATCTGCACAATGCTGAGAAGGGCATCCATGCCGTTGAGCGAAGATGCATCGAGCGGCACGCCGATCACCGGCAGCACGGTATGGGATGCGATCACTCCGGGCAGATGAGCTGCCATGCCTGCTGCACCGATAATAACGTCAACGCCTTTTTTTTCAGCATTCTTTATGACGCTGACCGTCCTCTGAGGTGTCCTGTGAGCAGAGGCAACAGTCATAGAGCAGGGAATATTGAAATCAGCGAGGACTTTTGCAGCCTCTTCCATAACAGGCAGATCAGAGTCGCTTCCCATGATGATCAGGACTTTTGGCTTCATAGTTTTCCTCCCTAAATCAGTGATGAGTAATCAGTAATGAGTGATGAGAAAAAAGGATCAGGGCAGTTCGTGTTTATTTCTGACTCATTACTCTTCACCCTTTAATGCCTTTTCAATGCCCTGTCGGCGATATCTTTACGGTAATGCATGCCATCGAAATGGATCTTCTGGACAGCCTCATAGGCCAGTGATTTTGCTGTCGCAATATCCTGCCCGGTCGCTGTTACGCCAAGGACTCTTCCGCCTGAAGTGACGATTTTATTATCCTTAAATGCAGTGCCGGCGTGGAAGACCTGGACGCCTTCGAGCCTGTTTGCCTCATCAATGCCGGTGATAACGTCGCCTTTACGGTAATTCCCGGGATATCCCCCTGATGAGACCACAACACAGACTGCCGGATCAGGCATCCACTCGATATCAATATCAGCGAGCCGCTCTTCAGCAATGGCCATGGCGATCTCCATGAAATCGGTCTTGAGGCGCGAAAGCACCGGCTGTGTTTCCGGATCGCCAAGCCTGCAGTTGTACTCAAGCACCGATGGCATGCCGTTGTGGATCATAAGACCTGCATAGAGAATGCCCTTATAGGTAATGCCTTCTGATCGGAGCGCCTTGATTGTGGGCTCAAGGATCTTAGTCATGACGATCTTTTCCATTTCCGGCGTTATGATCGGCGCAGGGCTGTAAGCTCCCATGCCGCCGGTGTTCAGTCCCTTGTCATCGTCAAAGATCCTCTTGTGGTCCTGGGAGCTTACCATCGGCACGATGGTCTTGCCGTCCGTAAATGCCATGTAAGAAGCTTCTTCGCCCTGCAGGCATTCTTCGATGATCACTCTTTCACCGGCTTCTCCAAAAGCCTTGTCCTTCATGATAACCTTGAGGGCGTCAAGGGCTTCCTCCACGGTAGAGGCAATAAAAACGCCTTTGCCTGCAGCAAGGCCGTCAGCTTTTATCACGATAGGGGCGCCTTTGAAGCGCACATGCTCTTCTGCATGGATATAGGATGTGAAGGCTTTGTACTCAGCCGTTGGTATGCCGTGGGACCTCAAAAGGTCCTTGCAGAAGACCTTGCTCGATTCCAGCTGCGCAGCCGCCTTTGTCGGCCCGAGGATCCTCCGCCCCTCTTTTTCGAAGAGATCTACAATGCCTCTTGAGAGGGGGTCTTCCGGCCCGACGATCGTGAGATCGATCCATTCATACTTGACGAAATCAAGAAGAGCCTGAAAATCGTTTTGATTGACCGAAATACATTCTGCTATCTCTGCAATACCGGCATTGCCGGGGCAGCAGTAGATCTTGTCCACTGACCTGCTCTGGGAGAGCTTCCAGCAGATCGCATGTTCCCGTCCCCCGCTGCCGATCACCAGTACTTTCATAATAATACCCCCATCCGAGAATTCAGGATCCAGAATTCAGAAGACAGAATATGAAGAATATGCGTTTTGACTGCCAAGGAATTATTCTGACCACTGACCACTGAATGCTGACTATTATACTTTATCCTGCCTTCAAATAGCCTTTTTCGAGCATGCTGGTGTACCCGTTTTCAGCGACAATGCTGTGGTCCAGGACCTCTATGCCGACAATATCGCCGGCGCCGGCAAGCCTCTCGGTGATGAGGATATCTTCGCGGCTGGGAGAGGGGTTGCCGCTTGGATGATTATGGACAAAGATGAGCAACTGAGCGTCCGACATGCTTGCCGCCCCGTGTCTGAGCAGCCGCTCGCGCGGTCTTTCGTTCTCCGGCCATTCCTTGATGCTCTTATGGGTCATGGAGAAGGATTGTATCATCACTGGTGACAACAGGTAAAGGACCTCTGCAAATGCAGAACAGAGTGTCGATATCATGAAATTGCATGCTATAATCAGCCTGTCGTTCATAGCAGAATGATAGAGCAGAAATACTATGCCAGAAGAAAAACAGGAAAAACTTCCGCTTGATGCAAAGCTGCTTTCAGACGCTGTTATTGAGCTGAATATTTCGCGGCGCAGTGTCGGTTTGTACCCGCCTGAACATCCCATTGTCAGGACCTCCATCGAAAGGGCTTTCGAGCATCTGCAGATGCTTTTTGAGATAAGGGCCGAGATCACCCTCGGCATTGCCCGGGACGCGCTTATTGTTGATGAATTCACCCTTGACCGCAGAAATCCGGTCTTCCGGGAGTTTGCCCAGACGCTGCATACAAAGGGCATTGCTGCGGTTACGTTTTCGACCGGCCTGAACCAGAGAGACCTGACGCGGCTCCACGAGCTCATTTCAGCGCAGGATACACCCATTGGCAAGGACCTCGTTGCGTTGGCAGAAAAGGAGATCTCCCGCATAAGACTCAGCGCTATTGACCTCGTGAATTTCTGTTTTGTTGAAGGCACACAGAGGTCCGCCTCGGCCTGCGGAGATCTCTGGGAAGACTATGTGTATGGCCTGCTTGAGGGAAAACTGGGGGAAGGAGGCGACCTTCAGGACATCCTTTCGATCCCGCCGGATATAGTAGCTGACATGGTCAATGCAGCCTTGCCGGAGAGCGCCGGCACTGAGTCTTATGACAGGGTGATAACTGCGTACATCAAGAAAAAGAGCGAATCAAAGATCAGCAGGGAGGCGTTCAATAAATTCTTTGCTTTTATAGACAGGCTCAGGCCTGAGATAAAGCGGCAGTTTCTCTCGCGGGCAGGAGCTCGGCTTACCGAAGATATCGGGGATGTCGAGAGCATCATCAACGGCATGACCCCTGAGGGTTTTGAAAAGATCGCGGAGCTCCTGACCGAGAATTCTTCGATCATTCCGGTAACCCTGAAAAATCTGATTGATAAGCTTTCCTCTATCAAGGAGGGGAAACGGGGGCACTTTGATTTCTTCTATAACGATACCGCGGTCCTGCATGATATCGAGCTTGGCGATGAAGTGATCAAGCTCTTCGGCGAGGACCATTTCCACTCCTATGTGGGGAAGGATTACCAGAGAGAGCTCGATCGCATGCTCGGGGTCAAGGCAGAGGACAATACCCGGTTCATCCGCTTCAGGAAGGAATGCGAGGAAGAGGCTATTGACAGGGAAGCTCTCGATATCATGCTCGAACTCCTGCATGAGGACTACCTGAAGTCCGAAGACTACCTGACGCTCATAACCAAGCTCTCCGAGTTCATGAACGTTTTTACCGAGACCGGCCGTTTTGAGGAGATCCTGGATACGTACAACACACTCATTACCCATGTTCTGAGCGGAAGGTTCAGAAACGAGGCATCCAGCATTGTGGACTATTTCTTTCACTCTGAGGAGTTCATCGCCAGGCTTGTCGACGCCTTCAGGCTCTGGGGAAGAAAGGACCGCGACGGAGCGTTCAGACTTGCCAGGGCCTTGCGGCGTACCATCGTTACCCCGCTTTTCGATGTCCTCGACGAAGAGAAGGATGCAAGTATGAGAAAGTTCCTGATCTCGATGCTTGAGGCGATCGGAAGCGATGTGATCCCGTTTGCGCTCAAGAGGCTCAATGACAACCGCTGGTTTGTCGTGAGGAATATGATCTGTATTATCCGTGACTGCAATGCAACGCAGCAGACCGAAAAGATCCGCAAATTCCTAAAACATGAGAATGGGCATGTCCGCATGGAGGCATTGCGTACGCTGCTGCATTTCAGGACGCCGGATGCCATACCCCAGCTGCGGTCATGCCTCCAGAGCGAGGAGCAGGATATCCGGACCGGCGCCATACGCCTAGCCGGCAGCTACCGGGTGAAAGAATCTGTGCCGTATCTCATAAAGTATCTGGAGAAGCGGGATCTCTTTGGGACCGAGGCGTATTATAAAACAGACCTGGTCAGGGCGCTCGGAGAGATAGGCGATGTCAGGGCAATGGAAGCGCTCGAAAAGATCTGTCATGCGCGGGCACTCTTTTACCGGGGCGACCTGGAGGGGTTGAAGGTGGAGATATTCAGATCTCTCGAAAACTATCCCCTGGAGTCTGTCAGAAAGCTTATCGAGTTCGGTCTTGGATCGCGCAATGACGAGATCCATGCCTTGAGTGAGAAGCTCCTCGTGGCCTTGCATACGGGGGAGCATAGAGGAAAATGACCGATGTCTGAAAAGATCATTTCATTTCTATCGGATATCATGGTAGCGATGTCGAACTGCTCTCTTTACAGCAAGGAGCATCCGGCTGTCATGTATCTTTCCGAAAAGGCTGCGGCTGCTCTTGACACCCTCTTTATTGAGGAGAAGTTCAGTATGGCCCTTTTGGGTGACAGCATTATCATTAACGAACAGTCCCTGCCGGCCAGACATATGCACGTGAGCAGCTGCATAAAAAAGCTTAAGAGAAAAGGGATCGATAAGATCGTGATCTCCCGGGGAGTGACAGCAGCTGAGCTGAAGGACTTCATATCCGAGATCGCCCTTTCTGATAGGATCACCGGCTCCTATCCCCATATTACGTCAGGCATTATCGAGGTGAAGCTTGGCGGAGGAGGTGGTGGCGACATCGGGGCTGTGATGACCGAGAATATCGAAAAGGTGAAGAGTGTCTATCATGGGGTTTCCCGGTTCAAACGGCTCGACATGATTGGGCTTGAGGATGTGGTGGTCAGCTTCATAACAACGCTCAAGCAGGAGGCAAATGTCCTGAATGTTGTAAGTCCGATCAAAGCTCACAGCGAATATACTTATGCGCACAATACCAATGTGGCTGTGCTCTCTATCTTCCAGGCAGAGACCCTTGGCGTAAAACATGACCTTCTCCACGATATTGGCATGGCAGGCCTTCTCCATGATATCGGCAAGATGTTTGTTCCGGCCGAGGTACTCGAAAAGGAGGCAAAGCTGAATGAGGAGGAATGGGTAGAGATGAAGAAGCACCCTGTCTATGGAGCCATGTATCTTGCCACGCTCCCTGACATTCCCAAATATGCCCTTGTCGCCACCTACGAGCACCACATGAAGTTCAATGGCCAGGGATATCCGGCAACGAGGAGAAAGGGCAGGACACAGCATATCATAAGCCAGATTATTGCCATATCAGATTTCTTTGACGCGCTCAGGACAGACCGTCCGTACAGGAAGGCTCTTGATGTCCCGGTCATTATCGGGCTTATGAACGACTCCTCTGGAAAGGACTTTAATCCCCTTCTTGTGGAGAATTTCATCCGGTCGTTGAAAAAGGTGAACGTCTTCAGTTCCTGATAAAAAAACAGGCGGTTCATGATAGTCATGGACAGGTTCACACATACTTCCCTTGAAAACAGAGCCCCGAATGGTGTATATTCTTCTTTACTGCCGAAGTGGTGGAACTGGTAGACACGCACGTTTGAGGGGCGTGTGGAGAAATCCATGCGGGTTCGAGTCCCGCCTTCGGCACCATCTCTCTCTTTTGAGCATCAAGCAGCTGTCTTGCTAAATGCCTCAAGTACGCCCGCCAAATGCTTCCCTGCTTGCAGCGCATCTGCAGCTCTGATTATCTATAGGATGCAGCTCTCCCGCTCGGAATTGTATCGGACTGAATAGGTCAAAATGCATTAGTCAGTCTGCATTAGCTGCAATACCCCGATGGAGGTGACAGGGGAAGATGCCTTGATACGTAACTCCTTGATATTTCGCCTTTCATCGTCCCCAACTCCAACTTCAGGAGTTATCTTTCCTCCTGGCATGACCATTGCTTTTATTAAAAGCACTATGGAAAAAAACGGGAAAATGAAAAATGTGCTGATCGTTGATGACGAGAAATCATTTCTCCTGAGTCTGCTCCAGGGGCTTGATGCGTACGCAGCGGATTTCAATACCCTGACTGCGCAGAACGGCAAGGCAGCTGTGGATGTGCTCAGTTCAACCAAAGTTGATCTTGTGGTCTCTGACCTGAAGATGCCGGAAATGGACGGTTTTGGCCTTCTTTCGCATATGAGCAAGAAACATCCGAATATCCCGGTCATCATGATGAGCGCGTACTGCACTCCTGAGATCAAGGCAAGACTGAAGAGCCTCGGCGCCTTTACGATCCTTGAGAAGCCGATCGATTTTCAGGAGTTCGTTGATAATATTTTTGCAGAGCTGAATGCGGTCTCAAAAGGATATATCCAGGGCATCACGCTGCCGGCGTTCCTGCAGCTTGTCGAGATGGAGAAGAAGACCTGCACGCTCAGGATCGGTTCTCACGGGAGGAACGGATTCCTTTATTTTCAGGAGGGCGTGCTGATCGACGCTGATAATGGCAGTGACGAGCATGAGAAGGCTGCGCTGGACATCGTATGCTGGGATGATCCCGAGATAGAGATCGAAAGCATCTGCAGAAAAAAGACCCGGAACATCCAGCCTCCGCTGACCTATATTTTGATGGAAGGGTACCGGATCAGGGATGAAAAAATGAAGGCAGCGGCGGTGCAATCCTCGATCCACGCACAGGCAAAGGAGGTCGGGCCTGATTCAGTGGATTTTGGCACGTTCCTCAAAGAGATAAACGAAGAAGACGCTGCTCAGACAAAACAGACACCAAAAGCAATTACAAAGGAGGATAAGATGGCAACAACAAAGGAGATACTCAACGAACTCGCAAAGATCCAGAGCGTTGACGCAGTGTGCCTCGTGGCGCGGGACGGCTTTCTGTTGGACAGCATTGCGCGCACAGGGATCGACACAGAAATGGTCGGCGCGATCGCATCCAGCGGATTTGGAGCATCAGAGTCCATGGGCAAACAGCTCGGCAAGGGAAATATGGCGATCAGCATGATCGAATTCGAGAAGGGGCCGGTGATGCTGTCCCCGGTAGGTGATGATGCGTTCCTCGTCATCATTGCGGATAAGGACGCAAACCTCGGCATGATCAGACTGAAGCTGAAAAAGCACTGCGGCGAGCTTGCTGTCGCAGCATCAATTTAGGTCAAGGGGCAAGTCATGGCTGAAGAAGGAAAGATACTCGATATAGCACATGTCAGTTTCCTGGACATGATCAAGATCATGATAACCCTGAGCGGAGCAGCAAGCGCAAAGGGAACTCTCATCAGGAATGCTATCAAGACTGCGGAGAGGATCTCCGAGGTGGACTATCCGGCCTTTGAGGACTATCTTGCTGCAATAGAGAACGCTACAAACCCTATCACCATGATCGAGGGCAAGGCGACCCATGCAGGCAATTTTGTTTTCGGTCTTCAATACTGTCCCTTTGGTCCGTCCATAAAGAATTACACCCAGGTCTTTGAGAAACTGCCTGACGGGTTCGCGGATTTTACGGCTGAGTTCAACAAGCCGAGCAATATCACAGACCAGTTCCGGGTTGGCGAGGGAGCAGGCGTGAGCCCCTTCTGTTCGGTACATCAGCCGATGCGGAGCGCCTTTGCCGAGAAGATCACCATTGGCGGGAAGAAGATAAAGATCACGCAGCTTGGCTGCAAGGCCGGCTCAGGCAAAAAGGGTTTTGCGGAAAAATGGCTGGCTGAAAGCGGCGTGCCACGGGATCTTGTGGACAAGATCCTCGACAATCATATGTGCTGTTATTCCCTGAAGATCCTGGATGCGTAACCGACGCTAAATATTTTCGAAGTTCTTATATGACTCCATGACATAGTCGGGGATAATCTTCAATGCCTCCGTTGCATCACGCAGCCGCCTGCAGAGGGTCCTGATGATCGACCGGTAGATCTTGTTTGCAAGTTCCTTGTCGTGCGCCAAAACCTGTTCGAACTTGTCTGATGCCAGCTTTATCAGGGCTGCATCGGTGGCTGCAACAAGAGTGGCAGAGCGCGGACCTTTGTCGATAAAGGCTATCTCGCCAAGCGGTTCCCCTGCCTCAACGGTTTCGAGATGGGCGCCGCTTTTCATGATTCTGACCGCTCCTGATTTTACGATATAGATCGCATCACAGGGAGACCCTTCCCGCATGATCTCCTCCCCCTCTGCAAAAGATACATTCTCGGTAATGATATTGACCTTGATCAGCTCTCCGGTAGAAAGGTCTTTCAGAAAAGAGATATTTCTCAGAAGGTCCATGTTTTCCATATATTCACCTCATGTTTTTGGTGCGGTTGCACCGCTCTGTTTTATCTCAGAATATTTATTCAGATATTCCCGCACCACAGCGATGTACGTGCCGTGGCTCCAGGTCAAGGGAGAGACCGAAAGGGGCTCGTTGGTGTTCGGATTGACCTGCTCTGCAAGCACGCCGCTCGGCAGGGCATGCTGTTCCACCCAGTGCATGATCGCCAACGCCTTTTGCAGTTCATCCTGATCCTTTGCCGCAGCGATGTAATACTGGGCCAGCCAGAGCGTTGCCACAAACCAGGGATTTCCGGGCCCATCATCATTGACACGATAGTATTGATCATGTTCATAGCGCGCCAGGCCGCCTACACCGGTTCTGCACCACAAGATATCATAAACCTGCTCCATCGTATGTATTACTCTCTGATCGTCAGAAGCATAGGCGCCAAATGCAAATATCCCGTATAGGCTGGCATCCACCGTTGCGTCAATGTCCAGAGTGCCGTCTTTTCTGAAATTGATCATACGGGCAAAGCGCTTTTCTTTCTCGAGATAAAGATATCTGTCCATTGCCTGACGCATCTGTTTTGCCCCTTCGCGATATTCCTGCGCCAGATCGGTCTCGCCAAAGGCCTCAGTAAAATTCGCCGCTGCCATTAGGCCGCCGTATACTGCAGAAACGGTAAAGGTAAGTATGCCCTGCCGCTCTTCCCAGAGGTCATAACTGGGCAGGGGAAGTCCGGTTCTTGTGTCCCGGTAATTCATCATAAAATCCGCCGCATTCTTTATCAGAGGCTTATAAAGCGGCTTGATAAATTCTATATCCCTATACATATTATAGTGATTCCATAACGCCCAGATCACGAGCGCTGTCTCATCTTCCTGAATGGGAAGCTGCGGCTTACCGTCTTTCAGCCAGGGATGCCAGGAGCTTGCCAGGGATCCGGACGGCGTGTATTTGTGAAGGAAGTAACCGTCCCTTTCAATCAGCTTTGCAGAGAAGGCAAAGAAATTTCTGGACAGTTCGAAATGTCCTGCCAGATCGAGGGCATAAGCAACCAAGGCTGCGTCACGGGGCCATACATAGCTGTAGGTATCGCGGTTATATTGGATGACATCAGAGTCGTTTGCCGCAATAATGCTGCCGCAGTTGTTTATTTGGCTGCGGCAGATCAGAAGGCTTCTCTGATAAAGACGTTTTATATTCTCCGGCAGAAGGCTGTCATGCAGGTCTTCCTTATTTGCCCAGAGCTTCCAGTAATCTACGGTGCGTTTTATGAAGATCTCAGGCTTCCTCTTAGTGACCTGACTGTTGAGACTGTTCACCTCATTCCAGTTCTTTCCGGCGCATATCCAGTAATAGATCGTCTCCTGCTCTCCTGCCTTAAGCCTCAGATGTATGGCGATCACCGAATCCACAGAGCCCTGTGCGATCGGGTTGCCGCCGAGCAGACCGTCTTCAGCATCTCTCCAGGTCCCTACGTCATTATTGAATTCCTTGTTGCCGGTAGCGAAATGATCTATGCCAAATTTCTTGTTGGCATAGGCATTGATCAGGAAATGACGTTCGCCTTTATAGTGATGTATGCCGCCTGCCTCAGGCCGGTACGCAGCAGTATTGCCGAATTCATTGTTGTAGATATGAAGATCGTGCGACAGGAACAGGCGCACCTCTCTGTCCTCATCCGCGAGGTTCTCGACGACCAGCTTTTTGAAGTATATGTTCTCATGAAAATCGACGAGGTCAAGGGCAACAATGCGCAGCGTTAACGCATCATTGATCAGCTCTACGCTGGAGGCCAGCGAATCATCAAGATAATCCATCCTTATCTTCCAGCCATGAGGGACCCAGCTGAATCTGTTGTCTGTCCAAACGCCGAGCCGAAAGGGTTCTCCCCTGGTGTGGTTTTCTTCGCCGACATGGGGATAATGAAACTCACGCAGCTGGTAATTCTTATCAAAAGCGATCAGGATGTTCCCGTTGCCTATGGGGATGTCTCTTGGCATGGTCTGGCTTATTCTCCTCTCTGCGTGCTAAAACCGAATTGCGAGCGCCTTTGCCGTTTCCCGCGCCCCGGCAATGGCCTTTTCCTGAAGCTCAGCCCCCAGATCGGTCGGTTGGGCCGTGATAAATTCGATATCTTTAATCCCCACATAACCGAATATCATGCGCAGATACGGCTCCTGATAATCAAAAGGCCGCATCTCGTCTGAAGCGTATTCACCCCCGCGGCTCGTGATCACGACCATCTTCCGGTTCGGGGCGAGACCCTCGACACCCGTCTCTGTATAACGGAAAAGATATCGGGGCTGAACAATAATATCAATATAGTGTTTCAGCATATAGGGGATGCTGAAGTTCCACATGGGCGTACTGATAAGATAGGCGTCAGCCGACAGGAACCGCTCGATATGCGATATGATCTCCTGCCATGCCTCCCTTAACTCGCCGTATAGCTCATTGCCTCCGAGCAGCACGTATTTGCCATCCACTCTCTTTGTATTGAGGGAGGGAAGCTCTTCTGCTGCCAGGTTCAATTCTTCCATTACCCAGTCAGGATGTGTTGTGCGGAATGATTCGAGAAATGCCTCTGATACACGTAATGTGCGGGAATCGTCGCCCCGGGGTGTGGCAATAATGTGCAACAGTTTTTTCATGATCTGCTCTCTTGTTGAAGGATATCGTTCTCTGTTTTAGATTATACGTCATTGAGGACGTATTGCATAGATAGTGAGGGTTATTTGACCTCGAAGGTAACAACATCTCGTGAACATCACGTAACTGGTAAGATATAAGGGAGGAAAATTGGGGGCGCCTGTACGCTGAGGAGATAGACATGGCTATTGACGCGAAAATTGAAGGAACCAGGCTCATTATCACGTGCGACCTGGAGGAGCCTAAACCGAGCGCATCAGGAAAAACACTTGTTGTGGTCAGTACAAGAGGCAATATGAAGACAGACTGCATGGTAAACGGCAAACCCCTGACAATCGGATTGAACGCATATATCTCCAAATAGACAGATGCAATAAAGACGAGGTGGAGATCAAAAAGGGAATTAGTCTATGTGATAGTTCGGTTGCGCTGTTATTGAAGACATTAAGAAATGAACCAACTGATCAATAGAAAAGTTGGTGCCGAAGGGGGGACTCGAACCCCCACAGCGTTTCCACCACCAGAACCTGAATCTGGCGCGTCTGCCAATTCCGCCACTTCGGCACGAAGGTTACTATATTAATCTCCAAAAGGGATCTTGTCAACCTGGGGAAAGCTCATAACTTACGGTGCGGATTCATTCTGTAATGATGATCTGCTCTTTATTGCAAGGCCGGGAAGAACAGTTACCCTGAGACTCCCGGCACTCTTCAGCTGAGTTCTTTTCTCCAGACTGAAAATGAAATAGCCCTTTGCCCTCGCCCAGTTCCTTATGGCATGCCGCAATACAGGCCCCGCAGTTCACGCAGGAGATGTCGCGTTTGTTCATTCTCGGCAGAACATTCATAAAACATGCCTTTTCACAGCCCTTGCAGTTCGTGCATTCATCGGCGCGTTCATTGTTCATCCTCACCCGCAGGGAAACAGGACTTGTCCAGCCAAAAAGCATCTGCATAAGCCCGGCAGCACAAATATATTTGCAGAGTGAATGGCGCACCAGGATCGATGTGACCAGCATATAGATAGAAACACCAATAATACCGGCCTTTACGCCGAAGGTAAAGTTCCAGCTCATGATCTGGGCCCAGATGGTCTTGGGAGCAACAAGATAACCCGTAAGCGCCACTCCGCCGATCAACGGAAGAACAACCATGCTCAGGAGGGCAATGAGCACATAGAGAAATTTCCTCTCTCCTGATACCTCTGGATCATTCGGCCTCTTCACAAAAAGGCTTCTGCGTCCGAGAAACTTGAGCGTAAGATTGTCGGCCAGCTCAAAAAGCGTTCCCTCAGGGCAGAACCAGCCGCAGAAGAACCTGCCGCTCAGAAACCCCAGAAGAGGAAAGATAGCCAGAAACACGATCCAGGGCAGGATAGCCTTCAGAAATATCTGAAAAGCAACATGGCCTGCTGCGCGAACACTGTGGTCAGCATAGAACGCCTCTTTCAATCCAAGGCTCCAAACCTGTCCGAAAATGATCAGTTCTTTTGTGGCAGTGTCATACCTGAATATATTCAGCACAGGCATAAGGAAAACGAGCAGGATAAAGGCTATCTGGGTTGTTCTTCTGTAAACGGTAATGTTCATGATGTAACTCTACCACTGAAGCCGGAGCACTGCCATGATTTACGTCATACAGAACAAAAAGATAGGAAAAGGGGGAGGCTGCCCCGGTTTATTGGAGGGGACAGGGGCAGCCTCTGGGGACAATAATATTATATATCGTACTATGATTTTTTAATAGGGGATATGATGTAAATCATATTTTCTTGATAAGTTATGCCCGGCGTACCAGAGCTCTGACAAAGACGACCAGGGGGGGGACCGGATTCATGCGGGCAAGAAAATAAAATATCCTTTTATGAAAGGGGGTTACGTCTTTTTTATAAGATTCAGGCTCCGAGGCATGTCGAATCAGAATAATCCAGGGGGGCAGATGCAACCGCCCCCCTGATTGATAAGAGCTGATAAAAAATGTTACGCCCTTTCCGGCGCGGCTGATACTGCCGGAGCAGGTCCCTTGCCGAGTCTGAAGAAGTCAATTACAAAGATACCAACACCGATCAGGAAGCCTACACCAAAGATCGCGCGCAGGACCCAGAACCAGAGGTTATAGTTTGCCTTTACCGCCACATAGTCAAGACCCATCAGCCTTTCCATATAGACCTGAACCATGCCGGCCCCTGTGATCGTCAGAACGATAAAGACCATAGAGATGGTCATCCACCAAAAAGATGTAAAGGCGCGGGATGCGTCAAACGACTTCACACCGCGTATTGCAGGAAGCGTTATATAGATCATGGCCATGACAAGCAGGACATATGCGCCATAAAATGCAAGATGGCCGTGCGCGGTCGTGATCTGGGTCCCATGCGTCCACTTGTTGATCTGGGGAAGCGTGTGGATGATCCCCCACAACCCTGCTCCCACAAAGTTAAAGATAGCATGGGCAACCGTATAGTACAAGCCTGCCTTGTTCTCTACGTTCCTGGCCTCTCTTGTAGTTCTGAATGCATCCCAGACCATGAAGAGCAACGGAAGAGGTTCAAGCGAGCTGAAGATACCGCCGACCCAGAGCCAGTAGCTTGGGGTGCCGATCCAGTAATAATGATGGCCTGTGCCGAGGATGCCGGTGAACATAACGAACCCCACCTCGATATACATCCATTTCTCGACAACCTCTCTCTTGGCGCCTACAACCTTCATAAGCATAAAGGCAAGAAGAGCACCGGCGATGACCTCCCATGCACCTTCAACCCAGAGATGGATGACCCACCACCACCAGAACTGGTCCTTTACCATACTTTTGCTGTAGAACATGCCCGGCAGATACATCAGGGCAAGCACCAGAAGGCCGCCGACAAGCGTGCCCTGTATGCCGGTCCATTTCTTTGTCTTCATCATGGTCATGAAATTAATAAATAGAAAGAGCAGGACCGAAATAACGATCAGCGCGTCTGCCCAGCGCGGGGCCTCGATATATTCCCTGCCCTCATTCAGCGGATTAATGCCCATGATCGGACTGTTGGCCTGGGGATTCAGCCCCATCCAGATATAGCCCAGCACAACAGCAGTGATCGCCACGACCGTTGCCCAGAATTGGAGCTTTGCAAGGGGCAGGCTCCAGAGCTCTGTCTCAGACTCCTCAGGCACAACATAGTATGTTGCTCCCATCAGGCCGCTAAGAAGCCAGACAACAAGGGCGTTGATATGCAGGGTCCTGATCGTGTTGAAGTTCAGGATAAAGAAACTCGGCCAGATGAACTGGAGAGCTGCGATGATCCCGACCAGCACCTGGACCAGGAACAGGACGACCGCAAAGGTATAGAAGTATTCTGCTATCTTTTGACTTTGATATTTCACACTCATGGTATCACCTCCTATTTCAATGTAAGCATGTAATCGGTTAATTTTTCGATCTCAGACTCAGGCGCCTCAACCTTTGGCATGGCCGAGTTTTTAACAAAAGCGGCAGGGTCCTTGAAGTGGCCGACGAGCCACGTCCTGTCGTGCTTTGCACCGACCCTGGTAAGATCAGGTCCTGTTGTGCCGCCGATGCCGTTGATCGTATGGCATGCAGAGCATCCATGGGACTGATAGAGCTTCTGGCCTTCTGTAAGCTCCCTGCCTGCGACCCCTCCTGCTGCTGCCAGGATCGGTTTTGGCGGCCATCCGTTGGTATCAACCTTGGAAGTCCAGTCCAGGAAGACGATAAGATCATCAGCCTCCTCAGACCTGATACCGAGCTTTGGCATGGATGCGTTGGGGTTTGCAGATTTCGGGTCCATCAGGAACTGCTTGAGATAGCTTTTCGGCTTGTTCAACGTTGTCTTGGTCAGATCAGGTGCGAAATACGATCCGTTCCCGAAGATCGTATGGCAGCCGATGCAGTCATACTTGTGCCAGACCATCTTTCCGGCGTTCACCTTCTCCGTGATTTCAGGGGCCCTCTTATCCAGCTTTCCCATGGTGTCATAGGTCAGCCCTAAAAAGATCGCAAAGAAAAAGAGACTGCCGAGAATGAAAAGATTTCTTGCTGCTTTGTTGCTCATGAGGAACACCTCCTTTGTTTTTTCTGCTTTTACCATAGCAGGCAGCGCCGCATACTGGTATGATGCTAATCATATGCATCTGACTCATAAGCAGGTAGGGTAAAAGTAAAAGATTTACGGTAAAAACAGCGTGAGGCATAGAGACAATGTCACCTGATGAACAAACACCCATGCAGAAAAAAGATGTAGTGGTTCCCCTGGAAGTTTCTGACGCTGACATCTATGAGGCGATGAAGGATATCCCCGGATATCTCGACATCACTCCTGCTGACCTGAAAGAGATATTCCGCTTTGCATACCGCCATGCAATCGACCGGCTCAGCCGCTCAGTAAGAGCCGCGGAGATCATGACAAGGGCCGTGTACTTTGTAAAGACACATACCCCGCTCAGGGATGTTGCAGAGATCATGGCAGAAAAGAGAATCTCCGGTGTACCTGTCCTTGACGAGACAGGGAGCGTTACCGGGATCATCTCGGAAAAAGATTTTCTGGTCTCTATGGGCAGCTCAGATACAGAACATGTAATGGGCATCATTTCTGCGTGCCTGGATGGAAAGGGATGTTTGGCAGCCCCGATCCGCAGCAAAAAAGCCTCTGACATCATGGCGTCACCAGCAATAACCGTTCAGGAGGAAAGCTCAGCCTTTGAGATCATAGACCTCTTCAATAAGAAGAATATCAACCGGGTGCCGGTTGTTGACGGTTCAGGCAAACTGACAGGCATTGTTTCGCGAGCCGATATCCTGAAGGCTCAGCTGATCAGGCGGCAATAACGTGCTGAAGGCTTATTTTGAAAAGATGAAGGGTACGACCAAGAGCCCTCCCCGCGTCAGTCTATCGGAGATCGCCTGGTCCTGGCTCGGAGCGTTCCTCGGCATCGGATTTATATCTTTTGCCAATTACCATATTTTTGAAAAAATAGATCTGCTGATGATCGTGGGCTCCTTTGGCGCCTCTGCAGTGCTGATCTATGGAGCGATCAAGAGTCCTCTTGCGCAGCCAAGAAACCTCATAGGAGGCCATCTCTTTTCAGCGATCGCAGGTGTAGCATCATACCAGGTCTTTCACAGCCATATCTGGCTCGCAGCAGCAGTCGCTGTTGCCACGGCAATAGCGGTCATGCATGCAACGAAAACGCTCCATCCGCCGGGCGGTGCAACCGCGCTCATTGCGGTCATCGGAGGGGAGAAGATCCATAATCTCGGGTTCATGTATGCGATCTTCCCGGTTGGCGGAGGCGTGCTGATCATGCTGATCATCGCCCTGCTGGTGAATAACATCTCGAAGAACAGACGCTATCCGGAGTTCTGGCTTTAATCGATACGTCAGCAGTGTTTTTCCAATCAGGCGATCAGCTTCTCTCTGACTGCTGCAAGGCCCGGACAGCTTCACTGCAGGATCTGCAGGCGAGGAGTTTTGTTGTTATAGCATCAAGAGGATGATCGACCTTCTTACCTGACTTGTCTGCAAACAACGAGATCAGTTTCGCAGGACCATCCGTCACTCCCTCTGGCAGGCTGAATTCCCATACGGTCTTATAGGGAATGATACCAGCTAACAGTTTTATTACCTTGATGCTATGGACAGGGTGGTTTGCAACAGAGATGAGAATCCGTTCTCTGCTGTCAAACCTGATCTGACTAAAACAATGCCGGGCCGTGTTCTGATATGCAATAACCTTGCTCATCTATTATTTTATCAAAATCACCTGACATCTTCCAATCCCTAAGAACCTACGAAGCCATCAATAAAAACTGCTACAGTTCGCAGATGCCGTCTTTCTGGCATCTGTCCTCTTTTGCCTTCTGATCGAGCCGCATCTTCTTCCGTGTGAGGGCCTCCTGGTTTCTCCGCCTCTCGTCGTCAGTTTCAAAGATCAGAGGAGGCACTGCCCGAGGCCTGCAGTTTTCGTCAAGGGCAACAAAGGTCAGATAGGCTGACGAGGTATGTCTGACCTCTCCGGTAATGAAGTTTTCTGCCTCCACCCTTACGCCGACCTCCATGGAAGTTCTGCCGGCCATGTTGATGCTCGCCTTCAGGAAGACCAGGTCTCCCACGAAGACAGGATGGTGAAAATCAAGCCGGTCAAGAGAGGCGGTAACCGTGTTTGAGCGGGCATGCCTGCTTGCCACGACTGCGGCAGCCGTGTCAATGAGCTTCATGATCACGCCTCCATGCACATTACCGGCCGGGTTCGCATCCTGGGGCAGCATCACCTGCGCCATGGTGACACTTGTTTCCCTGACTGTCTTACCGTTCGTCACTATTTCTTGTCCTTCTTTGGCCCAGCCGGTTTGATCGAAAATCTGCCGAAAGAAATGCCGAGGTCAATGCCTTTGCCTGTTCCGGCAAGAGCAAGAGAGACCTCTCCCTTAGTGAGCACCTGTGCACCGGCAGACTTTACAACTCCTGCATGCGCTTCTGCCTTTGCATAGGCGCCATAGAGCTCCGAGATATCAGATACGCCGGAGAACGTGCCTGTACCTTTCAGGCTGGATTTCCCTGCCGTGAGTCCTCCGCCTTTTGTATCGATCACTACCTTTGCTGACTGTCCGTTGTCGCAGGTGATAGTGGCCGCTCCTGTGGCAGTCTGATAAATGGCTGACCATCCGCGAAGACTGAAATGCATCTTGCATTTCGTCTCAGCGGCTTCAGCCGCAGAACTGCCGAGGGACAACCCGGATCCGACAAATATCCAAAAAATTAAAAAAACGGGAAGAATCTTTCTTTTTATCATGACATCTCCTTTCCTCAATAAAATCGAGGGCAGCTTTCAGCCGGCCTGGCCGAAATTATTTATGAACTGGCCTACCTGCATACCGAGATAGACGCATTTTATGCCGTCCATGCATTCATCTGCATCCTTTTTTTCGAGGTGCGTGGTGAGTTCATGGCTGCCCTTTTTAAACTTCAGTATATAGGCATTCTTTTCGCTGCTGAAATCGAGACTCGTTGATATTCCATACTTCTCGATCTCCGGAAACATCTCCATGATCTTATCTTTGAGCGCCACATTCGTATATCCCATATTTCCTCCTTCTCACTTCTCAAAATTTATTCTTGCCAGCTGATCGCCTGAACAGGGCAGACATCGATCGCCTCCTGGCAATTGCAGGCAGCGCATTTTTCCGCACCAACAACCCACGCCTTGTCATCCCTCATCTGAAAGACCTCAGGACAGATCTCCGGGCATGACCCGCAGCCGATGCATGCTTCATAGTCAACAACCGGTTTTTTCATGAGATATGCCTCCTGTAATTGTCAGTATATCACTGCAGCGCCAAAAACGATCCGTCTTTTTTGCATCATCACCACCATCTCCAGAGGGAGATGATAAAAACGATCGAAAAGATAAGAAAAAGGTTCATGTAAGCAAAGAAGTAAAAGATCCTTATCTGGAGCGGTGTTTTCTTCTCAGCCCCCTGAATCAGCTTCCCAATAACAGGCATGTTGAGGATCTTGTCTTCCTGGTGCGGCGCTGTTTTCAGAACATCAGTCATGTCGATCCCCGCAGCATGCTTTCTGAAATGGCTGCCATCCTTCCAGAGTCTGCTTGCAGAGACATCATAGATAGTGCCCTGATATGCCACATACGCAGGCCGCCCCTCTTTCCCGTCGAACGGTGAGAGCTGATCATGGGTAAGGTCCTGCGGGCTCTGTTTAAGTTCACTCTGTTTCTTCCTGCGCAGCCTCGGTCCCACAACAAAGGTAACAAATACGGCTGTTGATACCATTATGAGAAAGAGGATGACCTTGATCGTCAAAAGAATGCCGAACCGCGTATGGAAGAGCATCTGCCAGGTCGGCACCCGGGCGATCGAAAGAAGGGTGCCGGTCACTGCCATAATTATGATCGATCCCCAGCCGAGCATCAATTCTCCTCTGGGCAGTCCTCCTGCAGCATAGGCCGGCTTCAGGACAATATGAACATAGATAATGGTTCCGAACCAGACAATAGCTGTCATGGTATGGAGATAGCCAATGATGAACCGGATCACGTGCTGGGCCGGATTAAGCACCCGGTACTGTCCTTTTATCCTGAGATCATCCTTGAATGACTCTCCCTTCTGCGTGAGTTTTCCGCCGCCTGTGGGATCGACATGGCAGTCACTGCATATCCTGCCGGTCTGTCCCGCATACTCGGTAGTGCAGAAACCGCTTGTTGGAGAGAAGATAATAATAGACAGGAATATGAGCACCACTACATTACGACGGATTATCATTCACCCTTATCTCCTCTGCATGACATATGCAAGCGTATATCTGATATCAGAGGCGAATTTCAGTCCCAGGAGAGAAGCCGTCTTTCTCCTGTCAGGGCACGTATTTCTGTCACATCCTGGCTCACCTCAAGGGTGCCGCGGTATTTGCCTTTTGTATCGCGCACGGCAAAATACCTGATCAGAATGAACCTGCCGCGCATCTGTATCCAGAAGTCAGCATCGTCTTTTTCCCCTCGTTTGAAGGCTTCGAGGATCTTTTCGACAATATCAACGCTCCTGGGCGGATGGCAGTTCTGGACCTTCCTGCCGATGATGCCGGGACTCCTCGGGAAAATACGGTCCTGCGTAGCAGAGTAATAGACCACTTCATCGTTTTCGTTCACAAATGATACATCAACCGGCAGATGGGTCAGCAAGAGATTTACCTGCTCAGGCGTGATCTGGCCCGTATCAAGGTTAATGCTGCCAACCTTTTCTTCAGCGAGCGCCAACCCGGACATGCCGGATGGTACCCACTCATCCACCTTATCAAGCCAGGCAAAACCTATCTCCTCTTCGCCCTTTTTGACCTTGAACCAGTCCTCATCGCTCAGTGTTTCGAGCGCCATGGGATAGAGAATATGTTCTTCCTTGTAGATCATGTCATTGATCATGGTAATAAGTGTCTTGATCTCCAGGTCTTTGACTGTCTTGTCAACTGCTCCTGCTTTTACATGTCTGAGCATGTCGCGTATGTCGTCATGAAGCGCCCACATGACCTTGGACGGTCCGGTAATGCCCTTTGTCTCAAGGATCGGAAAGAGCTGATTTTCCTTCCTTGCATAATGTTTTTCTATCGGAGAGAGCTTTTCGATAAGGTGCGGCAGGCCGGCCTTATCTTTGAGCCCTTCCAGCTCCTGCGTGATGGACTCAGTGTGACGGTTTTCGAGCATAAGGGTATGGACAGGATGACCCACAGGCAGGCCGGGTAGGGTCTTTTTTTCAAGAGACTCCTTGAAGACCTCGACATGGACGCTGCAGAGCTGTTTCACCTCCTGCTCAGGCATGCCCTCGCTTATCAGTTTCTGCTCCATCTGAGCGATCTCATAGGGCGACACGTCCTTGATCAATTCCAGGAATCTCTTTTTCAGGATCCCGATATCAACGCCCTTATGGATATCCCTGATGATCCCCTTCAGGATCTCTTCCCTGTTTTCAGGCGATGTTTCATCGCTCTTAATTGATATGATCTCGTTGGTCATCTTTCGGATCTCCCCGGCAATACCCTGCATGAGAGCATCGAGATCAACGCCGCCCACAAGGGCAGCCTGATTCAGCGTCGCCATTCTGCCGAGGGTATTTCGCATAAGGGGATTATCAAGAGCCTTAAAATTCGTATTCAGTTTGGTGAGATAGTCCTTGATAAAGGGATACTGGGAAAGCAGCGCAGCGATCTTTGTCCTTGAACTCAGTTCCATGAAAATCCCTCCAATAATAATGTGGCCTGCTTCGGGTCCGTCTTTAACAGTCTATCATAATTATCTTTTGTTCTTATGGAGCATTGATTAAATAACCACTTCCCCTGAAGAAAGAGGGAACATGTGCCGATCAGGTACAGACGCTATCCTTTGCCAAACGGGCAGACAGGGTATCGGCAGACCTCACAGTTCATGCAGAGGCCGCCGTGGCCGAGCTCAGCAAGTTCTTTCCTTCCTATCTTTTCTCCTGCAAGCACCCGTGGAAGCATCAGGTCAAAGATCGTGGTCTTATGATACATGCCGCAGGCAGGGATACCCAAGACCGTGACGCGTGATGCGTAATGCGTGATCTGTGACTGCCTGTCTTTTTCTTCGATCTGAGCGCTGAGTGCTGAAGGCTGAGTGCTGCTGTCAAGATACGCTATCAGAAACATGGCTCCGGGCAGTACTGCTGAGCCGTATGTGATATCAGAAGCACCAAGATTCCGTATGGCAAAGCGTGTGACATCATCAGGGTCAACCGACATGCCGCCGGTGGTGATCAGCAGGTCGCAGCCTGCATCGATCAGTTCCCTGAGTCTTGCTTCTATATACGACTCATCATCAGGGGCAAAGTATATGCCGGAGACCTCTCCACCATATTCCTCAAGCTTCTTTTTTATTACAGGCCCGAATGCATCCTGAATCCTGCCGTAGTAAACTTCATTGCCCGTTATAACAACGCCGACCTTCGGTCTTCGGATCTCCTTTACTTCAATTATCTTATGCCCATTATTCGCAATAGCGACAGCGCACTCAATCACCTCTTTTTTAACCACCAGTGGGATCGCTCTTGTGCCCGCTACAGTCTGGCCCTCTTTTACAACAGTATTATTATGAAGAGTGGCACACATGATATCGCCTGACATATTGAACTGATGCAGCAATTCCCTGTCGATCTTCAGAAGTCCTGATCTCTTGGCAATAATATTGATCTTTCCTTCTCTGGGATCGCCCTGGATCTTTACTCCCTCCCCCATAAGGGCATTTGCCAGTGCATAAGCAGCCTCGTCTTCATGCATCTCATTCGGTTTGACGTCTAATACAAAGAGATGTTCCTTGCCGAGTCTCTGCAGGTGTGTGACATCCTCTGGCTGGATTATATGGCCTTTCCTGAATGCACACCCTTTAAATTGGCCGGGTGTTATCTCTGTGATGTCATGCGCCAGAACAGTGCCGACTGCATCTGCTACAGAAATGGTCTTTGTATTGGATTTGGGATTATTTTCATGGATTTCACACATGGCTGCCCCCTTTAAAAAACATTTTAAATCGTTGATCTACAAATTCGTTGATGCCTTCTTCCATTGACCGGTACTTTTTCAGAAAATCTCTTGCAGCAGGCGTCAGCACTGCTCCTCCACCGTTTTTGCCACCCGTCTGCCGCTCGATAAGTTTGAACCCAAGTCGCTCTTCCATTGCCTTAATGTAACCCCAGGCCTTTCTGTAAGAGATATTGATCTCTTTTGCCGCCTGGTTAATAGAGCCGTAATGGTCTATTGCCTCAAGCAGAAATCTTCTGCCTCGGCCAAAGACCGGCTTGCCGTCAGCCTCTATCCAGAGCTTTGATTTAATCTCCATCTTTCATTACACATCCGTTATGGAATAACTGCATAACGCTTCACGACAAAAAAACTTCATCTTGCCGGCTGCCGCTCAGACACTGTCACTTTGTCAGCAGCGACTTTGGTCGTTACAATGAGACTCTGGAGCCAGAAGACGCCTCTCAATGGCGAAACCATGCCTTTTAATGTACTCTCCACAAGCAGGCGCGCAAAGTCCTTCAGCAAGGGCAGCTCACCCTTCTCTGTATAAATGGAAAGTCCGTTGCCGTCTATATGGACCGCCACATCCCTGCAGGTGTGACCAAGGGACATAGCAATGCCCAAAAGAACATTCCCGATGTAATTTTGGGTAAATTCATTCACCGGAACGATTGTATCGTTTACAATAACGTCAGTCTGCCACCGTGTAATAGCCATTTCCTGCACATGATCTGCACAATACATTGCCATTTCTGTGCACCTCCTTCATATCTTGGACGTACTCGCCGCACTCGCGGCAGCGGACTCGACTCAGCGGCCTGCCGGGCATGTCCTCAGGCCTCACTTTAACAGTTACTTCCATCTTATCAAAGAGTTCATGATCCGTCATAATTTTGTAGGCTTCAAGCTGCGCCCTATATTTGTCTTCAATGTCAGGGAAGCAGATCTTTGCCCTGTCCCTCGCATCCTCCCTCGCAACAACACGGACAGCCCTGCCGGACTTCAGATTCAGAAAAGTGGCTGCCATCTTGCCGTAGTCCATGAATTTCATGGTCCTGTGGCCAAGACTGCAGCCGGTCACGGACTGCACTGCATCGGTCGCGCACCTATCCATTTCGACAAAGACAATGATGCTCTTTCTATCTTTTCCCTTCGGATCATTGATCCCGATCTCCCTCAGTCCGAGCATGGACATCTTCACGCCCAGCACCTGCCCCGGGCAGAGATGGCCGTGGATCCTCGCAGACTCCTCAAGAAGAGTTTCAAAATTCATTTATTTCAGAGCCCATAAATAACAATAAGTATTTAAACTGAACATAACAGGTCTTTTTTAGTATTACTCAATGCAAAAGGATTTTCACCAAGAAATCCCTTTTCTATGCTCAAAGCTTTATGAATGCAAAAGTCCTCACATAACCCGCAGCCATTACAGAGAGAACTGCTGAAATATAGGGCTCTCCGATCCTCGCTGTTTTCTATTTTCAGTGCCCCTGTAGGACACATGCCAATACAGGCGAAACAGTTATTGCAGTCTGCCGTGACCGTAACAAGGTAGAAATATCTCTTCAATAAGGTCTGAGACTCCTCTTTCGGTAACGCCTTTAAGGCCCTGTTCAATAAGTCTCTTTTTAAAGGCAGTTTTTTTGATGAATATGATTGCAAATCTTCTCCGGAATCATCACTGTCAAATAACCCGGCTGCATGTAAAAAAGTCATGTTTTTTATTGCCGTGAAAAATCCCCGCCGATCATAACCTATCTCCTGAAATATCAGATCCTCTTTCTTCTTGACGAGTTTTATCCTCTCAGAAATCATAAGGGAAGTCTTTGCCTCGATACTCTTGATCCTATTGATAAGGACATCCACAATAAACCCGTTTCTGCAGTCTGAGCATCCCGTTAAATCGATCTGCAGAGAATCCTCAAGGAATACAGAAAAAAACAGGAGATGTTCTTCTGACAAAAAACCGAGGCAGGAAGTTTTAACGTGACAGGCAGTATTTGCACTTGAGGTGCAGCCCAGAACAGGAAATGAAACAGACGCAGAGATTTTTTTAAGCCTGCCGATCAAGGAATAAAAATCGAGTCCCGTCATCTCAAAACAATCAGATGGACACGCAGAAACGCAGAGCATGCACTCAGAGCAGTTTGCCGGATCAATGTGCACATCTTCATCAATTACTATTGCCTCTGAGCGGCAGATACTTCTGCATGCTGAACACGAATTGCGATTAAAACGCATTCTCAGGCACCGTGAGCGGTTGGTTTCAATACTTTTCGCAGTGTTCAGGACCCTGTCTGCTATCTTTTCTTTAATCATCTTCAAACCTGCACATTTTCTCTCAGCAGTTCTTCTGGGAATGCATCTCCCGGATAAAATACCATCACAAAGGAAAGAGTGCAGTCTGCAAGCGATCTATAATAGCCGCTGTCTGCACCTGCCCTCAGATTATTACAGAATGGCTCAATCCAGGGCCTTAGAAATCTGCTCAGGAATAATTCCTGAGCCTTTATATGACTGAGTGCTGCTGCTATGTCAGATTTTTCAAGTGCCTCAATCTCCCTGTATATCAGATAATACATAAATTCAAGTTCTACCGTAATATGGTCAGGCAGATTCCCGAATTCTCTATCCATTGAAAGCCCGTGGGCCTCATACATTTTTATGACTTCCATCGTAGAGTCGCCCATAACTTTTCTTTCTCCGTCGAGATACACTGAACCAAACGGAGGGGCGAGAAGCTCATTGGGACCCACAAAGAGCTTTGCATAATCCACATTCAGATCTACCTCTTTTGATATTGAGAAGGCTGTCTTCATCCCGCCGGCAAAGACTGAGGCGTCGGGAGATATCTCTTTTAGCGATGATTCGAGATTTTCAAGGATACCATCCTGAAGAAATAACTCCTTCTCGGGCTGATAATAACATGCTGAAAGGAGCCTGAAGCAGTCACCTCTCACTTGTTCACGGCAGACAAATTCCTTGATATCCATCGTCACCTCTTTTGTTCAGTGTATGAAAACACGAATACACACAAGTATAAAACCGGAGTAATGGAGCGTTTAACTGCTCCATTACTCATTTACTCATTAAGCATTAGCTGCCTTTTCCTTTGAATGCTATTTATTGGCTGCAGCCTTAAAGCTCCTTATGTAATAAACATTGGGCTGCGTACCCTTTTCACCCGGCTTCAAAAGCTCGCCTTTGTTATTCTTAAGACTGACCGCTTTGTGTTTCTTGATGAGCTGGCTAACTTCACTCGCAGGATCTGATATATCTCCAAAGATCCTTGCCTTAGCAGGACATGAAGCGACACAATAAGGCAATTCGCCGTTGACCACCCTGTGTTCGCAGAACATGCATTTCTCGACCTTGCCCTTTTCTCTCACATTTGCATAGTCCGAATGCTTGTACATGGAGCGATGCGGAGGGGTGGCCCCGGCATTCTTTGACACGTCAGCGCCTGAGGAAGTACATCCCGGGATAAGTTCCTTCTTATCATGGTAAAAGGGATGAACTGCATCCTCAAAGTCATTAAAGCTGATTACGCTGTAAGCTGCCCTGCTCTTGTCCAAATCCTCAGAACTGTAGGGACATGCCTTTTGACACCGGCGGCAACCGATGCACCTTTCCTGATTGTGGATCGTCATGCCGTTTTCGTGCTTATGCATTGCCTTCGGCGTTACAGGACAGGCCTTTACACACGGCGCATCCGTACAGTGATTGCAGAGCACCGGTCTTGCGGTAAATTTCATATCAGGGAATTTGCCTTCTTCCTTCATGATGAAGTCAGCCCAGTTGAAGGCCTGCCCCTTAGTCCTGTCCTGGGTATTATTTTCTGTCTTGCAGGCTAACGCGCATGCGCCGCAGCCCACACATTTCTGCAGATCTATGACCATTCCGTATTTAGGCATTTATCATATCCTCCTTTCTTATATCTTTTCGATCTTTACGCCGGTGAAGCCGCCGTTTCTTGCCGTAGCGCCGCTAAGCCGATCAAAATCAGACGGCATAAGCTCATTATTGTTTCCGCCGCGCGCTGTCTTGCCGTATTCCCTGGCGGCAACGCGACCATAGGCCCAGTGACCCTGACCATAGCACTTTGCCACGGTTCCGGGACGCACACCTTCCCAGAGACGGGCTGAACAGGTGATGGATCCGTTGGTGGATGTCAGCCTGATCTTGTCGCCATCCTTGATCCCCAGCTTCTTTGCGTCAACCGGGTTAATCTTGGCCACGTCTTCCCAGCTTACGTCCCCTACATCAACCTTCTTGAACTCCTGATACCAGGTCGTGTTCTGGCTCCTGCCCTCCCGGTTGAGTCTCGATTTGTAGTCGATGAAGGTGAAGGGATAATCCTTCTCGCTGCCGTGACGCTTTGGAGATTCGTAATGCGGCACAAAGACCAATTCGCCCTGGGCTTCATAACCACTGGACTTCAACACGTCGTCGATGGTGGTCTTGTGCTTTTCGGCGAAAAGACCAAGGGTCTTCTTCAAGGTCACGCTGTAGAACTCGAACTTTTTGGTATCGGTCTTGAACTTGCCCCAGTTCTTCTTGTACGCATAGGTCTCGGAGTTGTAAATACCCTTTTTCTTGAAATCGGCCCAACCCGTAATCTGATCGCCCTTCATCTTCTCCTTGCCGTCCCACACCTTCGAGCTGGTGATTTTTGCGGCGATCTCGGCAAACTCAGCGGAAGTAGTCGGTTTCTTTTTGGTCTCAGGATCTTCAAACGAGGCATAGTAGTCATACAGATTGGCAAAACCCTTGGCCTTCAACTTCTCGGCCAACAGCCACATGACTTCGGTCTCTTCTGCCTTTACCTGCCAGAGAGTCTTGGCAACCGGCTGCTGAATGGAAACATGGCCATGCAGGTTGGCCATGTTGGTGACAATAGAAAGTTTCTCTGTCGGGGCAAAGGTAGAAGGCAGGACTATGTCGGCAAACTGGGTCATCTCCGACGCATTGGTTACCATATGCACAAAGAAAGGAACTTTGGCCAGAGCCTTTTCCCAGCGTTGAGCTCCTGTACAGGAGAAGGTGAAGTTGGTCCAGGAACTGATCATGATCTGGCAGGCTGCCGGATCCTTCAGCATACCGTCGGCTATGGCGTTTGTGACTACGTTTGCACTGACGCTTTCCGTAACCTTACCGTCCTTTTCCGTTTTTTTGGTATAGCCGCCCATAATGGCAGGCATATCCTTGGCGCCGCGACCGTCCAATTTTTTACTCTTGCTGCCCTTCTTTGCCACTTCATCGACAAATTCGTCTTTGATCTCAGGAAATTTATTGGTAGGCGAACCGGATGACTGGAATACCCCACCTTCTGTCTCGATGGAGCCAAGGATACCGTTTAACGCATAAACAGACATGGCTGCATAGGTTCCGCGGGGGGTCATGGCAACACCAGGCCCCATGTATACGGCACAGGCAGAGCCTGCCTTGCCCATGGCGCGGGCCACGCGTATGATCTGCTTCGCCGGTATAAGGGTAATCTTGGCGGCCCAGGCTGGGGTCTTATCCTTCAGTTCAATGTTCCACCATTTGATCAATCCGTTGGTCTGTTTCTCCATAAAGGCAGCTTCGTCAAGAGTTGCGCCTGCCTTGAACAGGTTCTTGCCATCCTTGAAGTCTCCGACAAACTCTTTGCTCCATAACCCTTCAGTCAAAAGTACATGGGCCAGAGCGCCGGCTAATGCGCCATCTTCTCCCGGCTTGAGCGGCAGCCATTCGTTGGACTTGGCGGCGATTGAGGAGAGACGAGGGTCAACAGTGATAACTGTGCCACGGTCGAATATATCGCCAAGCCTATTGATGGCGTTTGGCACCTGGCGGTTTGAAGAGAGCGGGTCGCAACCCCAGGCCACCAGACACCTGGTCTTGGCTAAATCATAGTCACGATATCCGAAAAAACCCTGAGTATAACCAGGACCCATCTTTTCTGCTTCGGCGCAGATGGCGCTATGCGAGAAATAGTTGCCGGTACCATAGATTTTGGGCAGTGTTCCGTAAAGCAGATCTGTGGATGTAGGAGAATAACGACCACGTATATAGGTAAGTTTTTCCGGATTACCGGCCCTGCGCAGTTCCAACATCTTGTCGGCTACCAGATTCAGGGCCTCGTCCCAGGTAATCGGTACAAATTTGGGGTCAATCCCTTTGCCTTTTTCCGGGTTGGTACGCTTCATCGGAACCTTGATGCGGTCAGGATCGTAGGTCTGCTGGATCATCAAATGGCCACGAGGGCAGACGTATCCGCTGTTGGCCTTGCTGAACTGATTGCCGCGCACCTTGACGACCCGTTCCTCCTGCACAAAAAACTCCACCGGGCACCAGGCTGTGCAACCCTGACAGGTTGATGGTACCCATTTCCCTGCGTCTGTGCTACCGCTGACTTTTTCGCCTGCGAACGGCTTGGGCGCCGCAGCAAAAGCATTGAGCGAAGGGCCGGCTAATGCAACTGCTGCTCCGGCGGCTACGCTCGCCCTCAGAAAATCTCTTCTCTTAATCTTCATTTCTCTTGCCTCCTTGGGTTAATTTCAAAACATGCCATTTTACATAGATACTTTTACTTCAGTTCCTTATTGACGTTTGACTCGACATCCTCTTTTCCTGCGATAGATGACCTGAAATTGGTGATCACTCCGCCGATACTCTTGCCGAGTTGGGGAAGCTTTGAAGATCCAAATAGTACAATTACAATCGTAAGCACTATTCCAAGTTCCGGCAATCCCAATCCAAACATTATTTCACCTCACGCGCAATATTAATAGACGTAAAAACTGCATTCGAGTAACCATTCAGCGAAGCGGGGAAGAATCATAACCCCTCCTCGCCTTCCCTTATCTTCAGGGGAGGAATTAACCCCCTCTTGAGGCAAGAGGGGGAAGGGGGCGTTATGTTCCCCTGTCCACTGAAGCCTTGCGCATTTAATCAATATTATATATGCAGTTTTCCTGCCAGCTTCAACATATTGATTTAAAATGATTATTTTATTGTGGTGTTTCGAAAAGGAAACGCTGCGGGAAAAATGTGTTACGATAACGTAACACTATCGAAGGCAGACCTATTCAATACGATAGGACGTCATCTTCTCCCAAAGGGTCTTTCTACTGATGCCTAAAAGTTCAGCAGCCTTTGTCTTATTGCCCTGCGTTGTATGCAGAACCCTCCTGATGTGGTTTATTTCGGCACCGGCTGCAATGTCGGACAGAAGGAGGCTCTTTGCACTCGGATTCTCCGGCAGCATGAAAGAGGGGAGTTCCTCCTTGCTGATAACCTCAGACGTGGAAAGGGTAACGCACCGCTCAATGATATTTTCAAGTTCCCTGACATTGCCGGGATAGTCAAAGGCGATAAGCAGATCAACGGCATCCTTCGAAAACCGGATATTTTTGGAGAGTTTTTTCCTGAACTTGTCCATAAAAAATTCGATCAACTCCGGGATATCCTCCTTGCGGTTTCTGAGTGGGGGGAGGGTAATGGGGATCACATTGAAGCGATAGAAAAGGTCTTCCCTAAACCGTCCGGCTTTGACCTGAGCTTCGAGATTGCTGTTTGTCGCTGCAATGATCCTGACATTGACGTTCAGCGTTGTCGTTCCACCGATCCGTTCAAATTGCCTCTCCTGTATGACCCTCAATATCTTCGACTGCGTGGGAAGAGGGAGATCCCCGATCTCGTCAAGGAAGATAGTCCCTCCATCAGCAAGCTCAAACCTTCCGGGTTTTTTCTTCGCCGCGCCGGTGAACGCTCCCTTTTCATGGCCGAACAGCTCACTCTCAATAAGACCTTCAGGCAGCGCGGCGCAGTTGACCTTTATCAGCGGCTTGTCTTTTCGCCCGCTCTGGTAATGGATCGTCGTAGCAACAAGCTCTTTACCCGTTCCGCTCTCGCCAAAAATCAGGACAGTTGCATCCGACGCAGAGACCCTTTCGACAAGGGAAAATACTTTCCTCATCTCTGCGCTTTCTCCGATAATATTGGGGCCGCAATAACACTTGCCGAGGTCCTTCCTGAGCCTGACATTCTCTTCCTTCAGCTGTTTTATTTCGAGAGCTCTTTGGACAAGCAGAAGAAATTCATCGAGGCTGAAGGGCTTGGTGATATAGTCAAACGCGCCCAGCTTCATCGCCTCAACGGCGTCCTTGATCGTACCATAGGCTGTCATCACAATTACGGGAGTGTCGCTTCTACTTGTAATCTCCCTTACAATATCGAAGCCGTTCATATCAGGGAGCATTACATCCGTTACTGCGGCATCAAAGGAATTGTCCCCGAATGATTGCATGGCTGCACCGCCTGTTTCAAAGGCCATGACCTCAAATCCAGCGGCCTTGAGCGCATCCTCAAGCGTAACACGCATGATCTTTTCATCTTCTATAAGCAGAACTGTTTTTTTCATGTCACACCCCTCACCCTAACCCTCTCCCCGAAGGGGCGAGGGAATTGGGACCGGAAAACGCAGAATGAATTTACTGCCTTTCCCTACATCGCTTTCCACCGAAATTTCACCATGGTAATTCCTGATAATCTCATAGGTCAACCAGAGCCCCAGACCGGTCCCCTCGCCAACAGGCTTGGTGGAGAAGAAGGGATCGAATATCCTGCTGACATTCTCAGGCTCGATTCCACAGCCTGTGTCCGAAACCTCGATGAACATCCCTGAAGCATTCTTGTTGCCTGTGACCGTAAGAGTTCCGCCATCTTTCATCGCATGAATCGCATTAATAAAGAGGTTCAAAAGCATCTGCTGAAAATCGTGCACGTCAAAGACGAAACGAAGGTCATCAGGCACATCATTGCTGAATGCGATCTTGCCTTTTTTCAGTTTGTACTCAAGAAAAGAATAAACACTGTCCACAGAGTCCCTGATGTTCATTTCAACGGGCGCATGCTCGGCCTTCCGGGACATCCATAAGAGCTTGCTGACGGTATTTTCCATCTTGTCCAGCCCTTCATTGACGAGATCCAGGTATTTCTCTCTCAGTTCAGGGTTCCCGCCGTTCTGCCTGAGCATCTGGAGACAGTTGAATATACCGCCAAGGGGGTTATTGATCTCATGGGCAACGCCGGCAGCAAGTATTCCGACAGAGGCGAGCTTTTCGGACTGGACAAGTTTTTCATGGGTCTTTTTCAGTTCCTCATTCGCCTGCCTGATCCTCTCGATCATGCTGTTGAACCTCTCGCCAAGGACAGCCAATTCGTCATGACCCTTTACGTCAACTCTGAGATCGAGATAGTCGCTCCGCGCCTGCTCCATGGTATTTGCAAGCTGGATTATGGGGCTTATGAACCTTCTGCTTAAAAGCAGAATTATTGCAAATCCCGCAACAACAAGGGCAATGGTCAGAGCAATGATCTTCTTGACTGTGGCAAGGATCTCATGCTCGACCTTTTCGAGTGATATGCCGAACTTCAGCGTGCCCCACCGCTTCTTGCCGATAGAAAGAGGAACACCGAAATCAAGAGCATTGTGCTCTTTACCAGGGAAATGCTGGATGACCGTGCTGTCACCCCTGAGTGCTTTCTGCGTCAGTGCATCAGCGTAAACTTTGCCGTATTCTGTGATGTCATTATGAGAAATTACCTTGCCTTCCTCATCCAGAATCGCGATATAGAGCAGATCGGTATCCTTCCGGTTGAAGATCTCAAGGATATAGTTATCGAGAAGTCCGCCTTCCTCCACAAGACCGAGTCTTTCGTAAATGAGGTCATTAATGATTGGAATGGCAAGTGTCTCGCCGAGCAGTCGACCCTGCTTTTCCACCTCTGCATAGAGAATCTTCTTTTCTCTTTCGACCGCCACAAAGCCAACAACGCTCATGACAACAATGATCGCACAGGTGGTGATCAGAATAAACTTATACTGAAGGCCCAACCTGGAAAGTAACCTGATTAACCTGTTCATAATCTTATCTTCGGATGGCAGCCCCTGCCGCACGTTTGAGGGACAGCATTGATCTTCGATCGTATATCACTATAATCTTTATCGGATGCCTCAACAAAACCGTTCTTATAGTCTTCATCCAGGCGTCTCAATACGTTTTGGCCGCTGCTGTCCTGAGGGGTTAGTTCAAGAAGCGCCTTCCTGATGTTTTCTATGACTGCATAGGGAGTGCCTGGGCCTGCGACCAGCGGCCCTGTGGGGATCATTTCCGATTCGGCAATGGTTTCGATCCCGAGTTTCATATACTTCCTTGCCGTCGAATCCCGAACAGCGCCCGCAGTATATTGCCCTTTCAGTATGGCCTTTACAACAGAATCGTGGTAATCGAAATTTGCGTAACTGCTCAGATCGCTCAGATGAATTCCCGAACTTGCGAGCAGGTAGCGGGGCATGAGATTGCCTGAGGTGGATTTGGTAGAGGCAAAGGCAACGCTTTTCCCCTTGAGTTCGGAGAGATTTTTTACAGGAGAGTCCTTCTTTTTAATGATAACGCTTCTGTAACTTGAAGTGCCGTCCCCCCCCTTCGGCTTTAAGATACTGATCGCTCCGTATTTTGAATGTGCCTCAAGATAGGTGAGCGGGCCGAGCAGCGCAATATCCATATCTCCGTTTCCAAGGGCTGTCACGGTCTCCTCATAATTCTTCTTCAGAACGAGTTCATAGGTATAAGGCGTTCTCGATGCAAGATAATCGAGAAGAGGTTGATACTTCTCATACATGATCCTCGGATTGTCCCTCGGGATGACGCCAAAATAAACGGTCTTTTTTTCCTTTATCTTCCCTGTGGCCTTTGAGCTAAGTGTAACAGCACGCTCCATCTCCCTGATGGTGTCGTAGTTCCTGTCAGGAACCTCGACAAAGCCATCTATCATCATGGCAGCGAGGATCGCTTTGCCCTTTGGTGTATTCTGCATGGAGAGGAAGGCGTTTTTTACTTTTTTCCTGATTGAAATATCAATATCCTTTGTCACAACCACAGGAGGTATCCCATAGGGCGGAGACCGCTTAATGACCTTTGTCTGTTTGGCGTAGGGAGAACCGGTCTTGAGCATGTGATCATATACAATGCTTTCGACCGCAGCACTATCCACGATCTTCTTTGCGACCATCTCAACCGATTTATTGTGGCTGTAGCTGTAGAGAAATCTATTAAAAAACTTTTCAGGCGTAAATCCCATCGTCTTTAACAGGTATGTCGGATAGAGCTTGCCGGTATTGGACTTGGGGTCTGTAAAGGCAAAGACCTTTCCTTTAAGTTCCGGGAAGGTCTTCATGGAGCTGTCATTATGCACAATGATATAGGAGTGATACAAGGGTTTGCCGCTCACACTCGGCGCGACAAGAAGCTCGATCCCGAACTGTTCACGGTTCTTTACATACGGGGCCGAGCAGATGAAGGCTATCTTGATCTCGCCCTTTTCGAGCAGAGAGTCCATTTCATCATACGTCCGTCTGTGGACCATCTGGACCGGTTGACCGATCTGCTCACCGATATAATCGATGACGTCCTGATAGTATTTAACCGCATCGACCGGCGTTATCATCGAGGCAACGCCGATCTTGATCACATCGTTCTTTTGAGAAGACACGGTCTGCGGAAAACAGATGAGCAGGGCAGAGGATAGGAGCAGACTTATAAACAGATATTTCTTTAACATACCTTAGGTCCTATTATATGCTGGCTTCCTATCTACAGCAAGATAACCGGCTCGCATGTAATACAAAAGTCGCCGGCGGAGCGATGAGAGAATGCAGGGGATGCAACCCGAGGCCGGGATGTTATTTCTCTTTGTCAGATGAAAAATGAAATCTCTTGATCTCCTCCAGAAGAAGCTCTGCATCCTTGTTGAGGTTATTGATCGTAGATATGACCTGCAGTGCAAGTTCCCGGCTTTCAACGGGGATGTCCTTGACCAACTCAATGCTCTGATAAATTTTTTCAGTTCCCTTGTTATGTTCAATAAGTGATTCAGAGATCTCCTGGCTGCTTTCAGAAACAAGTCTGGTGGTTCCGGTGATCTCACGACTGCTTGAGGCCTGTTCGTTTGCTGCACGACTGACCTCCCCTGAAAGGGTTTTCAGGTGCTGGGACGCGTCCTTTAATCGGAATACCCCTTCGGTCTGCTCTAAAATGGCCTGCACAATAATACCGACCATCTCCTGAACCCTCCGTGTCGTTTCGAGAACTCTCTCCGCTGCCATCGTCTGGTTCTCGGCAGACTTTTTTATGGACAGCGTCATTTCGGATGACCGCGTAGAACTGCTTAAGACCGTGCTAAACGCCTTTTCAGTATCATGCGCGAGCTTCATGCCTTCATCGACCGCACTGATGCCTTTTTTCATGGATTGATTGGCATTTCGCACATCTTCCTGTATGTCATGGATCAGTGCTGCGATCTCCTTTGTCGACATTTCTGTACGGTCCGACAGTTCTTTCATTTCAAAGGCAACAACAGAGAAGCCTTTACCATGAACGCCTGCCTGGGATGACAGGATAGCAGCATTCAGGGACAGCAGGTTTATCTCGCTGTTAACATTCTGAATGACGTGAAGCACTTTCTCGATCTCGCGTGATCTCGTCAGGAGAGCCTCGATACGCTGCCCGGTAAGCTTGACCGAGGAGTCTATTTCCTTCATGCCATGCAGGGTCTTGGCTATCGAGGACATACCGAGAGCACCCGCCTCTGTTGTTACCTGCGCTGAAATAATGGCTGATTCCCGTGATTCTATCTCGATGTCCTTTGAAAGCTGCGCTATTTCAGAAATTGCAGCGGCTGTCTCCTCCGATGAACCATAAAGGTCTGTTGACCGGTTCGACAACTCCATCACGGATTCGGAAATGTGCTCGATCTCAATTGTTGTTGTATCGACAACGCCGCCCAGTTGCTGCATACTTGCGTTGATCTCGCTTATGTTCTGGACCATATGTTCAATGGAACCGGACGAGCGCTCGGCAGAACTGGCCAGGTCATGGGTTTTTGCTGCAATAAGAGCGGTTGTTGCATTCATATCCCTGATCGCTGACGATATGCTCTCGGTCGCCTCTGCCTCTTTATTCGCACCCCGCAGCACTTCCTGAATCTGGTTATCAACTTCTCTGACTACCGTCAGTATCTGCTGGGAAAGTCCTTTGATCCTCAGGAGTATCCGTTCGAAACTCTGAAATGATTCTCCAAGAAGCCGGCCGGCTCTGCCAATTTCGTCGTCCGCTGCAGAGTCGATCTTAAACGTGAGATCTCCTTCTGCAATCTTGACCGCGGCAGCTTCAATTGACTGTACGGGCCGGATGACCATCTTCCTGAGCATGAACCAGAGAATAACGCTGAAGAAGATAGCGGCGCTGACCGTGATCAGGATAACGAGTGTTATCAGGGACATCGCTTTTTTATACTCGCTCCCTATGTTGACAACAATGCGTACCGCACCTAACACCGGTTTGTTCTTATCATGACAGGCATGGCACGTTTGAGCGTTTCGAAGCGCCAGATAGTAAACAAACCGCTGCGGCTCTCTAAGGATGAGACGCTCTTTTCCAGACTTCAGTTCTTTCATTGCTGCATCTTCGGCTCCCGCCGCATTTTTATTATGAAAAGCCGGACGACCGTCGGAATCAACAATATCTATGGACTCCATGCCTTCCGTTCCGGCGGCCCCCTCAATGACCTTCAGTATGATGTCGCTGCGTCCTTCGATCATGGCTGTCTCGAGATTGCGAAGAATGATATTTGCCGTTCTGCGGGTATTGATCTCGGTAATGCTGTAGAGAGTGGCCTTTTGGATCGAAATTGACATGATCGAAGCGATAATGATGCCGATCGTCAGTATGGATACGACGACAGCAAGGATCCTGAATTTGAGGCCTTTTTTTACATCTTTTATATTGGTCATGGCTCGTCTAAATCAATTCAGAATTGCATTATATCAGACGACATAACAACTTGAGGACATCTTTTTGATATATTACAGTATGCCTGCTGAGAACATATATGATAAAACGCCTCTCATCGAACGTTGCCGCTGTCCCTGGGTCGATCTGTCCAAACCGGATTATGTCGAGTATCACGATAAGGAATGGGGTGTTCCAACATATGATGACAGGACCATCTTTGAATTCCTGACCCTGGAGGCAGCCCAGGCTGGTCTGAGCTGGTACACGGTCTTGCGCAAGCGGGATAATTACCGGAAGGCCTATAAAGGGTTTGATCCTGAAAAGGTGGCACGGTTCAAGGCAGCAGATGTTGAGCGGCTGATCCAGGACCCTGGCATAATCAGAAACCGTCTGAAGATCGAGTCCTCAATAAACAATGCCCGCAGATTTCTTGAGGTCCGGAAGGAACTCGGCAGCTTTTCGAATTATATATGGGGCTTTGTGGACCATACGCCGAAGATAAACACCATAAAAAAGCTGGCCGATTATGCAGCAACAAGTGATGAGTCGGATGCATTGAGCCGTGACCTGAAGAAGAGAGGATTCAAATTTGTGGGGTCAACGATCTGCTATGCACATATGCAGGCCACGGGTATGGTAAATGACCATTCGATCGACTGCTTTAGAAGAAAAGAGATAATCGGATCCGCCACACCATAATGCGGGAGGGCCGATTCCTGCATTATGGTGCGGGAGAAACTGGGGAGAGCGCGTGATCAGACTCGTAAAAAGTTTGCCCATTCATTGCCAGTCTCTAACGTTCATCGCCTGTCAACTCCTTCACGAACAGCTCCAGAAGATAGGCAAGGTATTCGATATCTATATGGTCTTCTGCACCGCTGTCGAACAGGATCTTGCAGTCAGGATCAAATTCTTCATCAGCCTGCCAGAACAAAAGATAGAGCGGAACGCGGGGAAGAAGATCAAAACAGCCGGTAAAATCGGCCTTTATCCTGCCCTCGATCTCTCTCCCTCCCATTTCAGCAGAGCGTTGCTTTAAACCGTTAAAATCGTTTCCGAAGGTCTCCGCCACTTTCTTCTTCGCGCTGGCCTGAAAGGCCTTGACGTGCGAGGCAGTATGGGGGAAATTGCCGAGGCTGATCCATTCTCCGGTAAGCGGTGTTCTGCCCTGCCTGCGGATATAGTCATAAACAATGATCTTTGTCCATGCATCGCGGCAGTACTTATTGTCCATGAAAAGCCCGTCCTTACGGACCTCGTAATCCCGGGTGAGCATCTTCAGACTTAACGTTTCTCTGCCGCCACAATACTGATATTCTGCCCCCAGAGATCCTGCCGCAGCCCTGAAGTCAACCTTCAGCGCCTTTTTTTCGAGCTCATCGCTCACCTGTTCATAATTACTGAATCCTGTTGCAGCCGGCTGGGGCTGCGCTTCTTCGGGCATGACGGCTTCGGTAAAAGGACAATCTCCCAGGCTTGCCAGCTCTTTCTTCACCTTCATCGCAAAGGCCATGCAGGTTGCTTCTCCGCATTTGCCGCAGTTCGTACACGGAAGTTTTTTGTATATGGCTATCATTTCAAATCAGCAGAAAAAAATAAGGACAGATCCCATACGTCTGTGTTTAGCCGCCTCGGGATCTGTCCTCGTTAATTCTATTTCTTTGCGCTTTTTGGCTCTTTGCCCTGCTTATTCTTCAGGTCCTGTGCCTGCTTGACCGACTTCTGTTTCTGTCCCTTCTCTTTGTCCTTCTTGCCGCCTTTGTCTCCCATGGTCAGTCTCCTTTTGTGCTGCAGTTCATACGCAATGCTTTCGGGAACCTTGTTTCCTTATGATGATGCTATCAGAAGCATGGGCCGAAGTCTATCGGTAACTGGCAGAGCCATGGGCCAGCAGGGAGCGAGGGGATAGAATGAAGAAGAAAATTGGGGCTGGACGCGATTATGGAAAATATGAGCATATTTCTTTATTAGGATCTAACAGAACCGAGGCTGAGTGTTGCAGTCCTGGGAATTAAGGATTAGGATCTGCCCCTACTATTCCCGGACTATATATTTAGAAACAACGGCCCAAAGAGTTCTCCCTAAGAGGACAGGGCAAAATAGCAGCAGATCTATGAGGTTGCGTGCTGAAGTTCCTGGACGGTGTGAATGGATTCAATTTCCTTCTTATAACGCTTCTGCGCTTCTTCAATGTCATAAAGTGTCTGGAGGTTCATCCAGAATTCCGAAGGCACGCTGAAAAACTTGCCCAGCTTTACAGCGGTCTCTGCAGTAATGCTTCTTTCGCCCTTTATGATCTGCCCCATTCTTGTCTGCGAAAGACCTGTCTCTTTAGCCATGCGATAGACAGATATTCCCATAGGATCGAGAAACTCTTCCTTAAGCACTTCGCCAGGATGTATATTCTTTAATGTTCTCATTGTAGCACTCCTTTTCAATGATAATCGGTTACTTCAACATCAAAGGCATTTCCGGTTTTCCATAGGAAACAGATACGCCATTGATCATTTATCCTGATACTCCACTGCCCTTCCCTGTCGCCCTTTAGCGCCTCAAGCCTGTTATGAGGAGGGACTCTCATCGTCTCCAGAGTCGTTGCAGCAGCAATCATTCTCAATTTCCGTCTCGCCACATTATGAAGCTGAACCGGCAGTTTTATCTTCTTCGAGAACCGGCCCTTCCATATGCATTCGGTTTCTTCATCTCTGAATGATGCTATCATCTAACAATAGTATCGCAACAAGAAAGCCCAAAGTCAAGGAGAAACCTGGAAGGCGTCCTGCCCGAAAACCCTCCTTAGAGGCTTCGACTATGCCGCCTAAAGATGATCTTGAAATCCGATCTATCTCAAAATGGCCTTGATTAATAGCGTCCCAACCGGAGTACACTATAGCCGAGCCTGCGGCCATTAAATGAAAACGATGATCCAGAACCCGGCAGACTTCCACCACACTGAGGCTGAAGGCGGCGCATCTTTCCATAGTTCGTATTCCCACCATTTTTTGCGTGAACGCTTCTTATGCGCCATGATAATTCCCAATCCTCGCCTGCCGGGCCATTACGCGGCGCTGTCGAGCGTCCTGGTTGAAACAAATTTTATGAAAAACCTTTTGCAAGATAAACCTTCAAAACAAGTAATGCGTCTTCACAGAGCAGGTGAAATCCATACAGGATATACCGTAAAGCAAATTCGAGACTGCCTTGAACAATTAGATGATAATATGCTTGTCGTAGGCACATGGGAGAGTATATATGTGCCTGTCCAGGCAATGTATGTTCTCTTGGACTGCAATGATGAGTATCAAGAGCCAGTAGTTGTTATGGATGTTGATCAGCATTAATTTGTTTTTGTATGTCTTCAAGAACTTTTCGAGGATTGCAATAGTAGGCGGCATTTTCAGCTAACTCTATTAGGGTTTGAGTGATTTCTAAATATGAGATGGCCCCTTTTTCGCAAGATACTCCTGAGTTTGTTAGCCAGATGTGATAACCGAGCTCGACAAGGGATTCATTAATTCTGTCTTCCGCATGTTTTATATGATTGTATAAAAGGTTGATTTTTTCTAAGGCAGAACCATCGCCTTGTTTCCAGAAACGCCCATTCGCAATGATTTTCTCAAATACACAGTAGGATTGGTAGATCAATGAAATAGACATTTCCATGTGATGAAGACTCGCAAAACTTCAAGTAGTGAGTTAGGGTTATCAGAGGTTAATATTGGAGTTTTCACAAATTCTGAGAGGGCGTCTTTTGCAACGAAGTATTTTTGAAAGCATATTCTGATTTTCTCAGAAAGGTTATTGTGTACTTATGAAATGGATCGGGATATTTAGCGGAAAATGCGCTGTTTAAAATAAACGAGGATAGCCAAGTTTGCGCCAAGGGTTTCTGTTCGGATAAGTCGGGCATATTGCATTCGGTAAGTTCTGTTATATGTGGAGCAAATTCGTTCAACAACCCTGTCGAATATTTAGGCATGTAACCTCCTTATGGGATTTGGTTCTCCCGGCTTTTATCCGATTCAACGTTAAAATTCAGCGGTGCCGCCAATGCGCGTGACCGTTAGGCCGATAAGCTTCCCGGCATCCGCTGGAATGCCTTGTTGGGTTTCATTTGTGGTGCAGCCAAATCCGGTATCTTTCCAGTTCCTTCAATGCTTCCGACAAAGACCCAGCAGGGCGTTCAGACCGAAACAGTGACAAAAGGGTTGGTATGGACATAGTGGAAACCTGCTTGCCAGCATTGCCGCTTTGCGCTCCGGAGAGATGTTCAAATGTCGCCTTTTTGACATGCTCAGCGGATGAACTCTTTAACTCTTGCGTCAGCTCGTTTATGTGGCGGTACACAATATCACCGTAGGCCAGACACTCGTCAGTAGATGGAATGTAACCCTTATGTACCACCGCATTGCGAAAGGCCCGCCAAATGCGTGTTTGGCCCTTTGAGACACCCGATAGGATTGGTTGCTCTTCCTCAATTGTCTTTGGAACCCCGTTGGGTTTATCCAGCAAAGAAACAAAGAGGTACGCGCCAAACTGCCTCTCAGATTGGTTCTCCACCTGCTTCCAGGCGGTGGCGAATGTCTTCGTCTCGACGCGGTGCTTTATAGAAATTACACGGACATAAAACTCATAGAATCTTTCGAGAGCGGCCGCCATGGTCACCACGGCTTCCCGAGGATAACCATCAAGTAGGGCCATGGCAGCGATGTCGATCAGGATTTCATATTTCTGCTGCTGAACGGCGGTGACAGTGGCGTGGCCACGCTCGCAAGTTACGGAGTATAGCCCATCATCGCGGAGCTCCACCTCTACCATTTCGTCAGTGGGCTTGCCGAGTTCTTGTAAGCAGTGCATGCACGGGATTCGCAATTTCATCTTTTATGAAACATACCCAACGCGCGCCGCATTTGGCGCGTCGCTGTGGAGGCGCTGGTTATGAACACTCCTCTTTGTCCATTGTCAAGTGCATATTTCTTTTCTATATGGCTTCAAAGAAGTCCTCGTCAACTTCCTTCACTTCATAGACATTTTTTACCTGAACCCCAACACCATATTGATACATAAGTTCTACAAGTTTCTTTCCTTCGATGAGGATGATTTTATGATGCGCATCGTAAGCTTTCTTAATGGCGGAATCATCAAATGTTGAGGTTGTTACAAAAACCCCTTTGGTTGTGTCACCACTCATGGCTCCGATAAAATTACGGATTTCTTTCTCTCTAACTTTATTTTCATTGTATCTCTTTGCTTGAATGTATATCTTGTCAAGTCCCAATTTATCCTCGTTAATGACCCCATCAATGCCACCATCGTTAGACTTGGAAGTCTCAATAAACTCGCCATATCCCATTTTTTCTAAAAGAAGCAGAATAACCTTTTCAAAATAATATGGATCAATATTCTTCAGCTTTTCCAAAAGCTCATTCTTAATTTGTGATTCGATAGCAGAGAAACCCGAATCAATTAGATCCTGCGGCGAAGAGTTCCTAATTTCATTCCGATCAGCTGTTTTAGTTTTTTCCTCTGCATAAAATTGCAGGAAATTTGAGTCGTTTTCAATATCTGGAAGATGCAGCGGTTTTTGAGCAGCTTCTTTTCCCTTCTGAGTAATCTGCACCATTCCGCGTTCCGGATATATGATGAACCCGCCCTTTTTCAAATATGATTTGCCCCAGGCAATCCGGTTAAGGATAAGGAGTTCTCCATTTTTCATTCTTTCGTCGAGCAACTCTTTGGGAAGATTGGAATAATACTTATCAACAACAATTTTGAGCAATTCCCTGTGATGTATCGTCTTTCCATCGCTCAAAATGTCAAGGATCGGATTGAATGTTTCGTGAAATTTTGGTAATTCCATTGGGTTTCCCTTCTTGCCTTATGTATGCTTTAGCTCATCTGCCATTTTTTGTACGCTCATCTCTATCAATCATTAAAATAACCAGCGATTAGCGAGTTAACTCGCTAACGGAATTTCCCATCTTCGCTTTGTCGTCAAGAACAATGATATTGTCGTAACTAACTGATTTAACGTATTAATCTGACTGACTAATATTCCGTTAGCAGTATTATCGAGTTTTCTGCTCAATACGCAGCTACCATTAAATGTATAGATATTCCGGAGCAATATGCTATTGCTGTCAGGATAAGGAGGATGGGCGGAGACGGCGGAAGAGGGAAAAAGACCCGGCCTGTTTTTGTTTCTGAAAGTCTTTCTTATTTCCCCTATCACCACATTCCCTCCAATAAGAAGTGCTTAATGATAATACGTTATGACTTATATGACAAGGACTTTGAGAAGGGCTGTGAGAAGGGCTTTGGGAGGTTGTTTCCAAAAGTGCTGGTATAGCACTTCTATTCTTTTTCAGGGCGTTCGATATCTTCAAAACATCCGGCGGGAAGAGAGGGTCTGGAAAAACTGGACAGTGGTATAAGTGATAAAGCTGCTCTAAACTAAGAGGGATAGAAAGGAGCAGTGACAATGGCAAGAAGACCGAGAAGGAACCATGGAGCAACATTCAAAGCAAAGGTCGCACTGGAG